>JAQVHZ010000095.1 GCA_028695965.1 Thermoguttaceae bacterium
CGTTTTAGGATCTGTCAGGTCGCGACCGTGAACAATTTGCAAAGGTCGGTATACGCGCGGAGGAACGGCAAAATCTTCCTGCCATTCTTTCGATAAAAATTGACCAGATTTTGCATGATAAGAAATTTTCTCTTCCGGGGCAGCGCTTTCAGACGAACCAGCAACAATTACGTCAATGTCAACCGTTTTTGAGGCGTCTTGCGTGAAGGAACGTTGAACGGCAGAAAAACTCAGAATAAGAAAAAGCAAAAAAACGAAGCTGCATTTTAACGCATATGAAATTCGCACTTCGAACTCCTCAATAATTCAAGGAAAATTCAATCGATTACTACCATCCCAACTCGTCACTTAAACAGATAACCTGCATACCCGACTACTCGTTCTAAATCGCCGGAAGTGTCTCCGCTTGTAGCATACCCAACCCTAATGGCGCTGTTAAACTCTCCCCTCCTCTTCAATGCTGACAAAGCCAAAAAGGCGGGCATGACTCCACACATTGTTATTCCGTTTTGCATAACGGCGTCAAATAAAGACTCAGGGTCTGTCGTTTCGAGCGCGTCGGTCGCGATTTTGTCAATTACTCGCGTTGACTCGTCGCTTGCGTAGTGGTTCATATCGCTCGAGATCAATATAAGCGGCTTTACGTTCCCTTCATCTTCCCATTTGGTCAGAAAGTTCGCCAATTGATCAGCTATTTCTGTCAGCTCATTTTTCGAGGAACTGCCTATTAGGACGCCAACAACTTTAGCTTTCGGAAAGTACCGAACAATAAGCGGAAGTTGAACTTCGATCGAATGTTCCGACCGGTGAGCTGCAGGATCCTTTTGAAAACTGGGCACGGCGCTCACTAACCCTTCCACAAATTCAAGGTTGCTTTGAACCTTCCCAGAGCTGAAATCCCAATATCCATAGGGAGCCACTGAAAAATTTGCTCCCTCGCGGCGATGCTTTGGCGCTAAAACAAAGACAGTGTCTTGTTCTTCTATTTGACTCAATGTTTTCGCAGCCAGACGTCCGGAATAAATCCACCCTGCATGGGGAACAAGGGCTCCTGAAACATTTTGTTTTTGGCGAGTGGCGTCCGGCTCAACGCTGTTCGTCGAATCGAATTGATCAAGAAGCGCTTTTTGTTCGGCGGCAGTTCCAGGATAAAACATTCCAGCAACTGCTGGCTTACGCACGGCTTGCGACCAATCGTCTTGACGTGACGCCAAGTTACTGGCTTGTGGAGCTTGCCAATGAAGCAAACTTGAAGAAAGAGAAAAACTTGGGCGTGAAGCGGAACGAGTTTCGTTTGACGTCTTTGAAACGTCGTTTTGACGTTCTGTTATCAATTTAGTCAGCTCCGGATTCTTACTCGCGTTCCAAACAAACGGCTTCTTGAAGGACGTCCCTTCAAATGCGAAAAGACTAACGTCGTCGTCTGCCCAAGATCCGCGCGCTAATCCAGCTTTATCACAGATGCCGTCTAAAAACTCGTCAACATTCCAATTCAGTTCAACAGGAACACTAGGCAGAAGTAAACCGCGACGTCCGCGCCCCTCTATTTGAATTCCATCGCGTCCAATTTTAATAACGTCACGCCGAGAGACGCCCCGTTCTTTAATTTCATGCATTGAACCAAGTACCCAAACTTCAAGTTCAAGTTCATCGATCTCTTCGCTTGAAATAGGGGGAAACCTCGGGTCGCGAGTCGTCGCTGAAACGGCGGCTGACTCCAGCGCTGTTGCCAGCGCCACTCCCTCATGCATATAGCCCATACAAGACCGAAGTCTGCCGCGCTTCTTGAAACTGACAAACGCGCCCAAAACAGGAGACGCGCCTATCTCGCCTAGCGAAAAAGCTTCGGACGTTCCTGTATGAGCAAGCAAATTCGAAACGTAATCTCTAGTCCAATAGAACAGTCGTTCCATCACTTCTGGTGAAAAATCAGGCTTCGGCGTGTTCGCCGCCCCGTCGTTAAACGTTCGATTCATATCCACATTCCCAACAAAATATGTCTGTCGCGTCGCTTACGACCATAAAACAAAAGAGTCCTTCCAATCATTTCTGATAGGAAGAAAGATAACGACATAAACCAATATAATTGAAATTACAACAAAAGTCGAGAAAAACTTTAAACTACTCTTGAAAGAGAAACGAAAACAAGAGTCGTTAAATTGAAATTAGAGAAAACCCGAGCAAAGAATTTCGTCGATAAACAAAAATCCGCCGCGGAAAAACGAAGTCTCTAAGAATCCTCAACGACTTGCATTCAAAGTCTGGGTGACGACCAAAACTGGGATTCAAAAAAACCGCTTTCCGCGACGGACTGGCGTTCGGTTTGCGACATAAAATCGCATTATCTTGTAAACGCAACGCTTTCAGCATATGCAGAATTCTTTTTCTATCTCCTGCACAACGACGCCGCCAACGTCGACGGTGGTCATTCTAACAAAATAACACAATCTTTCAAGTCATAAAAAATTATTTAAAGTTCCTTTGAGGAAAAATCGATACAAGACGAATCTGCGCCAACGAAACCTTCGCGGAGAAGAGGCGTCCTGTCATGGAGGAGCCGTCAAAATTTCCTCTCTTGCCAAATCTACAAAAAATTACGTTCTTTCGTTAATTCTAGCTCCATTCGTTAAAATCATCTAACTTTGTTAACATCAAATCGGCGCTGATCCATCCCATTTTTACAGAATATTTTATCTAGAACATTTTAGGCAAATTTAAGAAAAAACGCGAAAAATAGAAGTATAATTAAAAAAACAGTCGTCTCTAAGATAAAATGCTGTCAGCAAAATAAGAATAATCACTGCTCCCCCTTGAAGAAATTTCAAGATAGGTAATAATTTCCGATATTTTAGCACGCTAAAAGAAGGTCGCTTGGAGTACGAGAGACGCCGTGTTTCTCTATGGCGAGCGGCATAGCTTTTATTCCGTCAAAGGAAAATATATGGTCGAACTTTTGACATTGTCGGTTGAACGTCGCGAGGAGGTTGGTAAACGTCGAAATCGTCGCCTCCGAGAAAGTGGCAAAACTCCTGCAGTCCTCTACGGACACAAAAAAGAAGTCGTCAATCTTACCGTTCCAACAGAAATGGTTGAAGCCGCTCTTCGTGACGGCAGCCGTTTTGTTCAACTTTCTGGCGGCGTCTCTGAAAGAGTCTTCATCAAGGAAGTTCAATGGAACGTTTGGGGCGACGTCGTCCTGCACGTCGACTTCACACGCGTCCGCGCGGACGAAATTCTCCAACTGACCATCCCGGTCGTCCTCCGCGGCGAAGCGCCTGGAATCAAAGAAGGCGGCGTCGTCAAGCAACATCTGCATATGATTGAGATTGAAGCTAAGCCGGTTGACGTTCCCGAAAATATTTTGGTCGGTATCAATGAACTTGGTTTCGATGAACAGATTCGTATCGCTGATCTTGACGTTCCCGAAGGCGTTAAGCTTTTGGCCGATCCCGAAACAATCGTCGTTGAATGCTCCGAACAAATCATTATTGAAGAACCTGAAACCGAAGAGCTTGAAGGCGTTGAACCTGAAATCATCGGTCGCGAACATGATGAAAAAGAGGAGGAGTGATTTCCTTCTCTCATCGCAATATAATTCAAGCGGACAAGTTGATTATTCAGACTTTTAGGTCATACTTGAATATCCGTAAGTTACCGTTGCGATAAGTTCGACAAAATTTTCGGAAATATTATTATGCCAAAGAACTCTTGTTTTGCTGTCAATGTCATCAAGGGCTTCTTTCGCAGAAAGCCGAAAAATGAAATGAAACCGAATAAAGTCATCGTCGGTTTAGGCAATCCGGGCTCAAAGTACAAGGACACGCGCCACAACATCGGCTATATGGTTCTTGCAGAACTCGCGGCAAGATATGCCTCGGGAAAGCCGACAAGGCAGTTCCATGCCGATTGTTTGGACGTCAGAATTGCGGGACAGAACGTTCTGCTTCTCTGTCCGACTACTTTTATGAATCTGAGCGGCTCCTCCGTTTCGGAAGTCGTACGATTCTATAAATTAGATCCCAAGACCGATATTTTTGTAATCTGTGACGATCTTGATCTTCCCGTTGCCAAAATTCGCATCCGTGAATCGGCAGGGAGCGGAGGACAAAAAGGTTTAAAGGATATTATCGCCAAGTTGGGCTCCCAAGATTTCGCGAGAGCGAGAATCGGTATTGGACGTCCTTCTTCGACCCATCAGGTTGTGGACTTCGTGCTGACGCAATTTCGCAAAGAAGAACGCGTCGACGTCGAAATAGCAATTAAAAATGTAGCTGACGCAGCTCAAATCTGGGTTGAACATGGATGTGCCGAGGCGATGAACAGATTCAACGTTGATGAGAAAAAGAAATAAGGAAAAGACGGAAACGTCCGACCGCACTAGACTTCAAATCAACTAAGATTTTCGATTTCAATATTCGTAACCTTTCGACGGCGTTTTTTCGTCGAGGTGTGTTGATAATAAAGACGCCGAATTCATCGGTCGTGTATGAAACACAAGCGCAACCGAAAATTCGGGACAAAACTCGTCCAATTCGACGAGAGCGATTTTTGACGTAACAAAAATCGTTTCATATTTTAGGAGTATTAGATGACTTCAGAAAACGTTTACGATGGCTTATTCATTCTGAATTCCGACGCTTACGCGCGCAATCCGGAAGAAGTATCTGGTCAAGTTGCCAAAACTATCGAAGAGTTAGGCGGAACGGTCCGCGTTAGTCGCCTTTGGGAAGAACGCAAGCTTGCCTACCAAATTGACAATCATCGCCGCGGAACCTACTGGCTTACCTATTTCCGTCTTGCGACCGATAAGCTTGCCGAATTGAATCGTCAATTCCAACTCAATGGAAACATTATCCGTTTCCTTATCACTAAACTTGACCCGCGACTTGAAGAAGCGCTGGTCGACCACGCTCTTAATGGTCCTGCTAAGCGTGAAGAGGAAGAAGCTGAAGTTTCTCAAGACGTTTATGACGAAGAGGACGAAGACGAGGACGACGAAGACGAAGAATAATTCTGTTCTTCGGAACGAAAAACGGTATATGTATATCGTTTAAACGTCCTGAGTCCTCATTCAAATTCAAGCATTCCTTGAAGGCGTTACAGTATTGCTTTTGTTTCGCCTTAGGAACGGTTCAAACTTAGTAAATTTCAAAAAGGGGTTAACTATGGCTAATTTCAATAAAGTCGTTTTGGTTGGTAATATGACCCGCGATGCTGAAATTCGAACCCTTCCTAGCGGAACGACCGTTGCTGAGTTTTCATTAGCAGTCAACGATCGCAGGAAGGACGCTAGTGGCAATTGGTACGATGAAGCGAATTTCTTCGACATTACCGTATGGTCGCGAAGCGCTGAAATCGTCCGAGATTATACCCGTAAAGGAAGTCCTCTATTAATCGAGGGGCGCTTGAAACAGGATACTTGGGAACAAGACGGTCAAAAGCGTTCGAAGGTCAAGGTAGTTGCAGAGCGCGTTGTCCTTTTGGGTTCGCGTGACAGTGGATCTGGCGGCGGCGGTTATTCCCAAGGCGGATATCAGCAACAAGGCGGCTACCAACAGCAAGGCGGCTATCAACGTCCGCAATCTCAGCAGCAAGGTTTCCAACCGCCCATTCAGAGCGAAGATGAATACTCGCAAGACAGCGGCGCCGACGATATTCCTTTCTGAGCGACGTCAGAACGCTTTAGACGATAAAAAATAAGTAAATAAGCTATATAGAAATACAGGTTCAATAATGCAGGTCAGAAACAAATGCGCTCGCAGCGCTTATCGCACCGGCAAACGTTTGCCGAAGGGTCCCAATGGCGGTATCCAACTCCTTCTTATTCAATCAGTCGATTCCCTTGGCAAGCAGGGCGAAGTCGTTGAAGTTAAGCCCGGATACGCAAAGAACTACTTGATTCCGCAAGGCTTGGCGACTATTGCGACCGACCACCACCGTCGTATGATTGAAAAACACAAGGCTGAGCTCGCTGCGCTTCGTAAGAAGCAACTCGAGAACCTTCACTCTCTTGCTGAACAAATTTCTCAAACGAGCGTTACGATCGAGGCCAATGCGAACGAAGAAGGTCGCCTCTACGGTTCTATCGGCGCAGAAGAAATTGTTCACGCCCTTAAAAATGAAGGTATTGCCATTGCAACTGACAACGTTCGTCTTGATGGTCCTCTTCGCGAATTGGCCCAATATTCCGTCCGTATTTATCTCGGACATGAAGTTGAAACTTCCCTGAAGGTTTGGGTTGTTCCGCAAGCTAAAGGTTTCGAATGATTTCGAGCCATTCGTCCTAAACGGACGTGGTAAACGTTTCGTTAAGAGATAACAATGCATAAAAAGCGCAAAGAATGATTTCTATTCTTTGCGCTTTCTCTTTTGTGAACTGAAAAGAAGCGCCCGCACAATCAAACGCCGTCGTTGACGTCAATTCCATTAAAGAAGTTTTTAAACTTCCGAACGGTTTGTTCGTGAGTAAATTTTAAGCTTTCCGCTTCTTCAAATTCAATGGTAGCAAAGCCGCTATACCCAATATCATCAAGTGTTTGACGAATCAACGCCCAATCATTAGACCCCTGACCGCACGGCACGAATTTGCCACCGTTAGGATTTGAGCGATCGGTCAATAGGAAGTCTTTAAAATGCAGTTTAATAATTGAATTCTTACCGAGCGCTCGTAACCATACCTCTGTCGGCGCATATTTGACGAAATTTCCAAGGTCAAAATACGACTTGATACGAAGACTCTCAAACGAATGAATGAAAGCCGCGTACAACTCTGGCGAACACCAAAGATTGTTCCAAACGTTTTCCACGCCAACGGTAACGCCCTCGTAAGCGGCGACCGGCAATACTCCCGGAAGAAATTCGCGCGTAGCAAGAGTTGCATTATTTTGCGCGTCAATATACGCTTGATACGGAGCGTTGTCGCCGTCGACAACTTGCGTAACAAGACAAGTCTCCGGATCGAAAGAAATATTGAATTCCCATGGTTTGACGCCGGGATCGTCAACCCTGCCAGGAACAACGAGCATTGACGAGGCTCCATATGCTCCCGCAACGCGAAGAGCGCTCTTGAGCCTTTCAATTTCCTTCTTTGCAAGCTCCGCGCCCTTGTTGAGCGTTCCGCCGCACATTACTGAATGTATCTTAATCCCGTTCGCCTCGGCTATTCGCCTTCCCTCACGAGCTTTAGCTATGTCAACGTTCCAGGCGCGCGTTTCAACGCCTTCCACGCCAGCCGCCGCCAAAGCCTCAATTTCTTTCGGATTAATCTCGCCGACAAGCGTGGCGGAATGTAGTGTCGTCTTATATTTTTTGGCTTCCTCAGTCCCCATAATGGCTCCTGTGCTGAATAGTTAAACGTTGTTTGTGAGAAAACAGAAAGACGAAAAACTGCGTTCATGTAAAAGCAATTCTTCGTCTTTCTCTCATTGACACAATTTGACAAGTCAAGCAAGTGAATCAACGCTCAACTTAGACGTCCTTAGTAATTTCAACGCCATTGAAGAAGTTATCGAAAATCCTGACGTGTTGTTCGTCCGTATAACCGCCGCTTTCGAGGGTTACAAATCCGTCATAACCGATTTCTTCGATGACGTTGCGGATGGAAATCCAGTCGTTGGAACCTTTTCCAATCGGAACGAATTCACCGCCGCCCTTTTCCTTATCGAAAAGGAAGTCCTTGATGTGCAGTTTGACGATCGTGTCTTTACCAAGGGCTCGGAGCCAGTCCTCAGTCGGAGCATATTTGACGTGGTTGCCGAGGTCGAAGTACGCCTTGACCCAGACATTCTCAAACGACTTAACAAACGCGGCAAAGAGCTCGGGCGTACACCAAAGATTATTCCAAACGTTTTCCAAGCCGATCGTGACGCCTTCATAAGCGGCGACAGGAATAGTCGGCGCTAAACAACGATACGTCGCTTCTGTCGCTGCGTTATGTTGTTCAATGTATTCAGCGTACTTCGAGTTGTCTCCATCAACGACTTTTGAAAGCATCAGCGTTGCAGGATCATATTCGATTTTGAAATCCCAGGGAGCGGGAGCAGGAGCGCCAATACGGCAAGGAACGAGCAGAATTGTGGAAGCGCCGTAGGCCGAAGCGGCACGAAGGGCGCGAATAACTGATTGAACGTCAGCTTCTGCGGAATCAGGTTGATTGAAATTCGTCCAAGCGCGCATCACCGAATGTATTTTGATACCGAAACTTTCCGCAATTTTACGAGCTTCCCGAGCTTCTTCGACGTCGATATCCCACAAGGTTGTCTCCACGCCTTCAACGCCGATTTTCGCCAGCGATTCCATTTGTTCCGGAGTAATCTTACCGACGATAAATGAGTTGTGAAGTTGCGTCTTATACGTTTTCGCAGTTTCAGCAGCACGAACGGCGGAAGACGTATTGTTAAAATCCATTGCCAAAGCTGCCCCGGCGCCAAACGCAACCGTCGTCATAAAATCCCGACGAGTCCATTGATGTTGCATAATAATCCCTTTCAAAGAACGCATGCGCATTTCAAGTCCTATTGAACTGCCTCAAACGCACCGCGAAACTTCTGTTCAGACGTCTCCCGTATTAACTAATAACGGAAAACGCACAACGGGGACGTTGTAAAAAACGTTCCCAACGACTTTGCTTCCATTCTACCAAATGAAGAACTCATTTGCAAGTAAAATCTAAGATGAATTATTTAGTTCAAGCTCATAACTGCTTTTCTCTTTTTGCAGCTGCATATGTCAAAACGTCCGAAGCAAAAAAAACGATTCAGTATGAGAGACATTTTAGACGCAATCACTTCCCCTGACCTGCGCGCCAACGATAAAAATGATTTACAACAGCGTCGTCGCGAATATCCATTCCATGCACGCCATTGGAAGAGCCGTCAGGCGTGTGAGAACCATGATCAGACACAAATAGAACTAAACGGTCATAATTCTTCCACGCCTCGTCAGTCGCCTTAACCACGTTCAGCCAACGGTCTAAAACAGTTCTATGAGCCTTCGCGGCCTTTTCACTTTCCGTGCCAAATTGATGCATGATCGTATCGTACTCGCAATCATGGAGAACAATTAGGTCGTAATCGTTCTCTTTAAGCGCCTGCAATGACTTTTCATACGCTTCTTCATCAGTCGGAAAGTCGAGATAGTCGATATTCCTTTCTCTAAAAATCGTAATAACGCTATTTCCTGCTTGAGATATTATCGCAACTTTCTTTCCCGCTTCGAGAAAAACGTCAAAAAGCGTTTCCGCCCTGACGACGGGCTTTTCGTAGACCTTAATTCCGTGAACCTCTGGACCAGCTCCGCAAAAAATCGTGGCAAAGCACACCGGAGTTACCGTTTTCATGACATTAGTCGACAAAATGACAGAATCAGCTTCCCTGAGACAAGCCTCAAAATCTTCCGGATGATTCTGCAACAAAATATCGCCAATACAATCGCCGCAATAAATGAATACCTTCTCGGCTGATCGACCTTCAAAATCTTCGGCAATCCCAGTAAGAACAGCGTCAATTTTGTTAGCGCCAGCAGTCTTTGGCGAGCGAATTCCGGCAGCGGCGCAAACGGTTGGAGTCATATCGGCAATTGAATGTTCAACTGCATATTTAGCCTTCATCCGTTCAATTTCATTAGGCGCTGCTGGCTCCTGCGAACAGAGCAAGGGGGAAAAGTAAATTCCCAAAAGCGCTCCGCAGAGAAAAATTGAAAACGTCATTTTAATATTTCGAGTAAGTCTCAACGCCTCTCTCCCCTTAGATCGTGTGAAAAATTATCGATAATCAATATCGCCGACGATAGGAAGTTCGTCGATCGATTGTAAATTGAAGAGCTTTAAAAAACGTTCAGTAGTCTTATAGAAAGTTGTCTTTTTTTTATCAACAGTTTGTTTTTCCTGTACGACAAGCTCTCGCTTAACGAGCTGAGAAAGAGCGGAACTCGCATTATTGCGCGCTTCCAATATTTCTTCCAGAGCGATGGGCTGTCGGTATGCGATTAACGCCAAGACGTCGATCGCTGTTTGCGACAATTTAAATTCCTTTGTCTTGCCGCTAAACCGAGAAATAAAATCAGCATACTCCTGACGAAGCGTCAAACGATACCCTTCTCCACACCGAACAATTTTGTAAGGGGAACCATCACGATAATAACGTTCGTTAAGGTCGGCTAAAGCCTCAATTGCCTCTAACTCAGTTACGTCGCGCATGAGTTCGCAGGCCAACTTCAACGTCAATGGATTATTCTCCCGATCTCCCACAAAAAGCATTGCTTCTAGAATGCTCTCAGGACGTATCTTTGCCTCTTGAACCGATTCGTCGAAAGAAATATCGGAACTCTTGTGAGGCGCAGAAGTATCGTCTTCACGTGTTGCCTCTGTATTTCGAGGGGCGTCGTACTTCCTGCCTGCGTCAGAAAGAAAATCTGCATCCTCCTGCCGAAGGACGCCATCGAGCGACTCTCGCCGTTCAGCTTCTGACTCCCTTTGAAAACGCGAAGAATCTGACTCAAAAGTTGCGTCAGATTCTATATCGTCGTCAGAGTCGTCAAAAAGCGAACGCAATCCTTCGGCAAAAGCGTCAGTAGATTGTTCAGACTTCCGACGCCTAGAATTTAGAGCAAAACTTTTGGCAAAAAATCCGTCGTCGCCATTCTCTTCTTCTGGCGTCAATTTGGCGTCTGGCTTTTCACCGCCGCCGACATTTGAAGCGTTGGCAGGCGTTACGCCGCGATTAAAACGCTCTGCCTGTCGTTCAGAACTTGCAGAAATAACGCCGTCGTCTTCCGATGAGACTATCCGAAAATTACGCTTTGCGACGACTTCGTCCCCAACTGCTGACGTTTCATTTTTTATTTTGGATTTGTCGTGTTCGCTCATCTCACCGCCTCTTTTACAAGCTCCAGCATATGACCGTCGCCATGGTTCACATCTTGTCCGCATTATAGAAAAAACAGGAACACTTTTCAAGTTAAAGAATTCCAATAAATCTGACAAAGAGAAACAACATTACCAAAAGACAAGCGCTCAGAACGGAAAACAAGAAACAAAAAAGGACCGCCAACAGACGATCCTAAAAGTGGCTGAAACTGGACTTGAACCTGTGACCTACGGCTTATGAAGCCGTCGCTCTAACCAACTGAGCTATTCAGCCTACCGAAACGAAAGTCAGCCGCAACTTCCCGCCATTTCAGGAGTCTATCATAACACCACGACCCCTTTTGTAAAGAGAGAATCTTTGTTTTTTCATCTTTTTCTTTCTAACAACATTAGTTGTCAATCCTTGACTTGATCTGAAAAGCAGGGATATTACGGTACACGCCAGGTTTAACGTAATATGCAGGTTGACCGTCAAAAAGAGCTAAAAAGAGCTTATTTGCCGGAAGCTCAGTTGTTAAAATTGAGCCTGGCTGCAATTCGTTCCAATGCGCTAACGACGTTTCTCCCGAGCCAATTTCTACTACTACTTCCACCGTTCTAACCCCTTGTTCATCGACTTCGTTAATCGTCCCCGAAACGACGTTTTTATCTGTTGATTCTTGCGTTTGTCGCGTGTTGTCTCCCTTAAAGCTACCCGGACGCAAATCTCCATACGCTGTCGTGGAACCTCTCTTTTCTCCGTCTAGCTCGCCTCCTCCCTCGTCTTTTCTATTCTTCCTTACTCGAACAGGATAGGATTCTGCCTCCTCGTTGTCGAACAAAGTAGAAATGGGGAACAATAGCGTCCATTCAAAAGAATTGCCAACAATTTCAAATGTTCTTCGTTCCCAATAAATGCGGCTCTTTTCAAATTGCTTTGGAAAGACGGCGTTCAATTCGGCAAAACAACACGTCTTGCAAAGATTGGCGTCGGCGCCAAAAGGCGAAAGACTCGATAGGCGATTCGTCTGAGTCGTTAAGACCGCTCGCTCCAAATACGTCGTCTGTTTAGAAAACAATTGCTCCCGACGGGCGCCTGTTTCCAAAAAGAGTTTCTCGACGTCAAAGCCTAACCAAGAATCCAAAATAAGCTGAAAGGTAGAAGCGGGAGCGGCAACGCCAAAAGCATCTACGTCTTCGTACGACGACAAAAGAACGCACTCAATAGAGACGTCTCTGCCTCCGCTAAGAGTTTGAGCCAAACTGGACGCCGCCGTAATTCCAAAAGATTCAAAGCGCGATCTTTGGAACTTGACGCCGAGTAAACGTTCCCACTCCGCTTTAAAAAAAGAGTCGAATTCCGAAAATAGAGCATGGCGAACATCTGTTGCTATCTTTTTTGGAAAATCGTCTTCCCTTTGCTGCACTTTTCGTAAAATAGCGTCAAAGTTTGGAAACAACTTGGAGTTAGACGAGTCTTGTGCAAATAATTTTGAAAAAGCCCCCATACGTGAATCCACAACCAGCGTTTTTAAAAAATAGCTTACTTTTTGGACGTTTTAAAACACCTCCAACCTCTTCTCCATAATATCCTTTTCTCATAATTCATTCAACCTAAATTCCCGGGTTTTTATAGTATACTTGGTTAAAAAATTTTGCAAAGCAAGAGATTTTAGCCATTTATTTGGTTTTAACCTCTTGCTTTTTTTCTTTTTGTATACTATAATAATAGTATACAAA
>JAQVHZ010000096.1 GCA_028695965.1 Thermoguttaceae bacterium
AAACTAAGCAAAACGCTTGGCGTTGTTACCATTGTTGTGAAAGCGTCGCCGGTAGGAACGCCCTACAACGAAGAATTTGAAAGACTGAGCAAACTTGTGCAACTTGCTGCAAGATATGGCGCCATAGTTTCTCTATTAACGGAGAAAGAAGCTGTCTCCGGATCTATTGATTCGTTAACCAGCTTGTGCAAGGGTATTGAAGGGCTTCGAGTTGCACTTGATCCTTCCCACTTTATCTACGGCTATAAGACTCCTGTCGATTATGAACCAATTGTGTCGAAGGCGTCGCATCTGCGTTTGCGCGACACTACGGAAAAGAGTTTTCAAGTTAAAATTGGACAGGGCGTTTTAGAGTATAAGAAGTTAGTCGATCAATTGAATCGTTGCGGATACACAAAGGCTTTGTGTGTGGATTTAGAGCATCTGCCTGACGTCGATCCAGACAGCGAACTTAGAAAAATGCGGCTGCTCGTAGAGAGTTTACTATAAATTTGATAAACGTTGTTGAAATTTGGATATATGCAGACTTGGCCGCATGGAATTTGACACAGGAGCGAATTTGCCAATAAATTGTGAGTTTTCAGTATGTTAACTTGGTTGGTAAGAAATACTATAATCCTGCTGACAAAATTTGTTAGCGGCGTTTCTGTTCATTGGGTAGGTTGTCGACCCGATGGGGACTGCCAGCGCGTCTACATAGCAAACCACACGAGTCATTTAGACAGCGTCGTTATCTGGGCGGCGCTGCCACCGTCAGTTCGAGCAAAAACAAGACTTGTTGCAGCACAGGATTATTGGCTAAATGGACCTATTAAGCGTTTTCTCGCTCTACGTGTCTTTAACGTTATCTTAGTTGATCGTGAAAACGTCTCCAAAAGAAATAATCCTCTCTATAGTATGCTTGAAGAGATGGGCGACAAGTATTCGATCATCATCTTTCCAGAAGGCGGTCGGTCGACAACAGGCGTCGTTGGAGAATTCAAGAGCGGCGTTTATTATCTTGTTAAGAAAAAGCCGGAACTTGAGCTCATACCTATTTATCTTGATAATATGAATCGAATTTTGCCGAAAGGCGTTTGGCTCCCTGTTCCATTTCTTTCGCGCGCGTTCTTTGGCGCTCCTATCTGGTACGAACGTAACGAAAGCAAAGAAGAGTTTCTAGAGCGTGCTAGAAATAGCGTTCTTGACTTAAAACGACTCCACAGTAATAGCAAAGAAAAGGAAGAAGATTCTGTTCCTGAAGAGTAAGCACAGGGGAAGACGCCTTAGCGTTTTGTTTTCCTCTCTTTTTCTTTAATTATTTCTCATATGCGATTTTTAGATTATGGCTTCCGATTCGAGTTTGTCCCACGATGACGCTTCTAATTCTAACGCTTCATACATATCTACTGTGAACGCTCAGAAACATATTGAAAAGGAGGAAAAATCCTCGAAAAAAAAAGCGATTAAGTTGGGTATTAAGATCGCCAAGTTTATTGTCTTCATTCTTATTGTTGTTTGGATAGCGCGCCAACTCCAAAAAAGTTGGACGGAGATCGTCCAATATGAATGGAGTCCTAGATTTGGTTGGTTGATTTTATCCGGACTTCTATATCTCCTAGCTTTTCTGCCCACGGCGTCCTTCTGGTTCTTTTCTTTACGCTGGCTTGGGCAGGAACCCAATTATTGGAAAGCTATAAAGGCCTTTTATTTCAGCCAATTAGGAAAATATATTCCAGGAAAAGCGATGGTCGTGCTTATTCGGTCTGATATGATTTCTGGGCCGAAGGTTCGAATGAGCATAGCTGCTGTGAGCGTCTTTTACGAAACTCTTACGATGATGGGAGCTGGCGCTTTCATTGCTGCTTGTATTGTCTTGTGTTACTTTCGTGAACACTTGTTGTTTTCATGTATGGCGTTAGCTGTGGCAATTGTCTCGTTAGTTCCATTGGTTCCCCCGGTCTTTGTCAGAATTCTAAAAATCTTGCGTATCGGAAAGAACGACCCGTTAGTTCAAGAGAGTCTTAAGAAGCTCAAATATAGCAGCCTGCTCAAAGGATTCCTGCTGATGACGGTTACTTGGCTTTTCTTCGGCTTGTCTCTTTGGGCGGCGATCTTAGGCTTAGGAATCACACCGCACCCTTTGTCGGTCGCTTTGCCACGATACGTTGCCGTAGTTGCGTTAGCGATGACTTTGGGATTTGCCGTGCCAATTTCGCCGGGTGGTTTAGGAATTCGAGAAGCCGTCCTCTCTGCTTTGCTGCTCCCCTACTTTGATATTATTTTGAAAGAACCGAGCAATTTAACTTGGACAGTTGCGCCGGAAGCTGTTGCGACGATTGTTTCGCTCGTTCAAAGGATAACGTCTATTCTAGCCGAAGTTGGGCTTGTCATATGTCTCTTTTTAGGCTCGTTTATTATTAAATATCTAATAAAGAAAAAGGAAGAAAGGTAACGTTATTGCAAGAGGTCTTCTTTGTCAAGTTAAAAGCCATCGCCGCGCTTGCTTACTGTCGCATCAATTATTGCAGGTTTTACAAAGCGCTGATAAAACCTTGCTAAAAAGAAAAGCTCGCTAGAACTAAACTTCAATAATTCAAGCGAGCTTTTTGAAGCACATTTTAGTAGTCTTGACTTTTAAACGGTCGTGACTAACTAAAAACTCAGTCGAAGAGCTTGCGGAAGGTTGGTTCGTCTTCGCCTGGAAAATCTTCAGGAATTTCAAGGGTTACTTTACCAGTGGCAGCCCATTCGGCACAGCGTTGGAACAAGACGATAAAGCTGACGCTTTCGCATTGTTTGCCCGCATGTCCAAGCATATTGTTGACGCAGCGACCTTTGCCATAAGGAACAGTAATAATAAGCGGTTCATGACGATTCGTGCCGCCCTTGTCAGGTCTGGCAAACGCTGTCGCAAGAACAGTAACATTGTGCGCTGGACCGCGTTGACGCTGATAGAGTTCGTCTTCACAGTGGCGGAAACGAAGAGGCAAGCCCTTCATAATCGGATGTTCCGGCGCGCGAACGTCGATTGGAAAAGCCCATTGCGGACCGTGGTCGCCGCCAATCCCAGGTTCAACTGCGTCAATGACGGTATTGCCGTCCTCGTCAAGATAGAGGTACGGACCGCTGTCTTGGTTACGACCGCCCCAGCCGCCAAGCGCTATCATTTCATTGTAGGCTGGCCAGTCTGGAAAAGCGTTGTTTCCAGCATGGAAGCTCAAGAAGCCGCCGCCGTCGACAACAAATTTAACGAACGCTTTATCCATTTCAGGATTCCAACGGTCGCCATTATAGTTCATAACTACAAGGTCGTACTTGCTGAAATCAACGTTGAATTGACTCATATCTCCGCCTCGACCGGGCGAGGTGGCAACGTCGACTTCAAAAATACCGGCGTCTTCGAGAATCTTAACAAGATAAGGCGTGGTTTCCGCCCAATTGTGATTGTTTTGACCGTCAATGACGACGGCGCGAATCTTATCTTGGGCTGAAGCCGTGGAAACGGTAAGCAACAACGTCAATGCTGCTGCAACCGCATACCTCAACATAGAACGAAACATTCTTTTTTCCTTTGTTTTAGGGGGAGAGTGCAAGGAAAACGGCGATAGTTTTCACTTTTACGATGATTGTAAATACCTGCGTGTTGAAAATCAAGCATTTTGACATTTTTCAACTATTATTCTTGTAAATTCTCAAGAATCCATTGGTAAAGTTCGGCGTGATCTCTAACATAAACGTCTGCGATCGCCTTAATTGAATCTTTCCTCGTTCGCTCTGCTTGATCTTCGATAGCAATGACGAAATACCCCGCTTTTTTGGCCGTCTCTATTGCGTATAGAGCGTCTTCGACGATTATCGTCTCGTCTAACGGCGAACCAAGGAACTGGCGCGCATGGTCGAAAACCTTAGGCGATCTCTTACTCTCTCTAATTTCGGGGTCGCGGCAGGAAAATATTCCGTCAAAAAAATCTAGTGCGTTGGTAACGCGAAGACCGTCTCGTGCAAGTTCGTTAGACGTCGCCGTAGCAATCGCCATATCGACGCCCTTGCGTTTGAGGAGTCTAAGCGTGTCTAACGCGCCCGGTTTGATTTTGGCTTCATGCGCGTATAAATGATGCAGCCGTTCTAGCAATTCTCTAATGATTTCTGACACGTCCATTCGTACGCCGTACTCTTTTTGGAAGACTTCGGCGCTCTCTCGTAATGTCATTGTTCCTATACGATCAAGAAAATCTTGTTTCGGTTCAATATTGTACTCTTGGAGATACTTTAAACCTAAAGTATCCCACTGTTCCATCGTGTCTAATATTGTACCGTCCAGATCAAAAATAACTCCGGTAACGCGACGTGGTTTTTTAGCATTCGATGGCGACATCTTACCTCCAATAAAAGCCATAAAAAGATAAAAGTTTTTGTTAATGACGTCTGTCTAAAGACTTTATCGAACATCTGATCCGTGCAAACCGTAGCTGCCGCGCCGCGAGTTCTGTATCGGGGCAGCAAAATGCGGAGATGACGACGCTGACATGATCAGAGTTGGTTTTCGGTTTGTCGTCATCTGTGTTAAAAGGGGCGATTAGGCGCGTGCAGAGCTTCATTCTACCAAATTACTTGCGATTTTCAACTCGCGGGATATAATGGCGCGTTGAGGAGTGTCGGTGTTAAACGTTCCTTTATACAGAATAGAGGCGAAGAAAGGCGCGAAATGTTTATTACGATCGACGGTGGCGACGGCTCGGGCAAGGGGCGGCAAATCGAGTTAATCAGAACTTGGTTTGAAGACAACAATGTCGATTTTGCTTTTTTTCGAGATCCGGGAGACACTGCATTAGGAGAATCAATCCGAAGCTTGCTCCTTGAACGGCACGATTTGTCGATTTGTTCTAAATCGGAATTAGCGCTTTTTATGGCGTCTAGGGCGCAACTTGTTGCTGAAAAGATTTGGCCTGCTTTGCAGGAAGGTAAAATTGTGTTGGTCGATCGCTATTTGCTTTCGACAGTCGTCTACCAAGGATACGCTGTTGGCGCTGATGAAAGAGAGATTGCCCAGATCTGGAACATCGGTCAAGCGTTAGTTGACAATGTGATGCAGGACTTGACTTTTGTCCTCGATTGTTCAGCAGATATCGCCTTTCAACGCTTGAATCGTGCAAAAGATCGTATTGAATCAAGAAGTTCCGAGTACCACTCGCGAGTTGAACAAGGCTATCGGGACGCAGTTCAGAATTGGCGTAAATGGGCTCCTGGCGAGGCGTTCCTTATAGACGCCACAGCTCCTCCTGAGACTGTTTTTGAGAAAATTCGAACCGTCCTAGAGATGCGTTTGAGTTGACTTTGTGTTCTTATGCTGAAGTTATCTTCTTATAACCCCAGAAATAGAATCGTCATATTCGAATAATACAGGTGCGAAACGTCCTGAACATCGTTAATAATGCACTAAAACCCCTTCACAACAATTGTGATTCTGATAGAATGAGCCGCGATAAAGACTGTGCAAAAGAGCTTAGCTTTTGATCGCGGCGCGACGGCGCGGGCAGACTTTTTCGGGCGGCCCTGCCCCCGTGAAGTATAAATGACGGACGCCACAATCTCGTCTTGATACGCAAAGGCTTACGTTTTTAGCTCTTCGGCCTAACTTCTATTTTTTCAACCAAGAGAAATGGAGAGCGCAAAGATGCAATTTTCCCATGAAGTCGAACAAATGACTTGCGTTGCCAAAGGACCTAATCACGGCCCGGCTCCGATTCCTGAAGAAGGTCGGTGGGTTCAGGTGAAGCAAATTGCTGATATTTCAGGTTTTACCCACGGCGTCGGTTGGTGCGCCCCACAACAAGGCGCTTGCAAATTGTCGCTCAACGTCAAGGAAGGCGTTATCCAAGAAGCGCTCATTGAGACCCTCGGTTGCTCTGGCATGACCCACTCTGCCGCTATGGCTTCCGAAATCCTCATCGGTAAGACTATTCTTGAAGCGCTCAACACAGACCTCGTTTGTGACGCTATCAACACCGCGATGCGAGAACTCTTCCTTCAAATTGTCTACGGTCGTACCCAATCCGCCTTTTCCGAAAACGGCTTGACCATTGGCGCCGGTCTTGAAGACCTTGGCAAAGGTTATCGTTCCCAAGTTGGAACTATGTACTCCACCTTAGAGAAAGGGCCGCGTTATCTCGAAATGGCTGAAGGATACGTCCTCCAAATTGGTCTCGACGCCGACAACGAAATCATTGGTTACCAATTCGTTAATCTTGGCGTTATGATGGACGCTATCAAAAAGGGCGTTGATCCGAAAGAGGCTTATGAAAGCAATATCAAGACGTATGGTCGCTTTAATGACGCTGTTAAAAAGATCGACCCGCGCCTCGAATAATATCCGGCTCGTTCTTTCGATTTGTAGAGCGCAAAGGCGTAACACGCTCGACAAATTTGAATCCCTGACAAAAACTAGCATTTTACATAAGGTATAGAAATATGGTTACGTTTGAAAGTTTCGAAAGACGAATTGGTCAAATCAAGCCAGTTTTGGAAAAATATGGTTTTGCCGATCTTGTGGCCGTCCGCAATTTCAATCTGTCCAAGGGCGTCGACGCTGAAAAGATTGTTCGTTCGATCCAACCAATCGCCTTTGAGAACGCCGTTTGGGCTTATATTCTTGGCGCCGGCATCGCTCTGAAAAAAGACTGCAAAAAAGCTGCAGAAGCTGCTGACGCCATCGGCGAAGGTCTCCAAACCTTCTGCATTCCTGGAAGTGTTGCTGAACAACGCAAAGTTGGTTTAGGACATGGCAGCCTTGGCGCCATGCTTTTGAGCGAATCTACTCGTTGCTTCTGTTTCCTTGCCGGACACGAATCCTTTGCTGCAGCAGAAGGCGCTATTGGTATTGCTCGCAATGCCGATAAAGTTCGTGAAGTTCCCCTGAAGGTCATGTTGAATGGTCTTGGAAAAGACGCCGCCCAAATTATTAGCCGCATCAACGGTTTTACCTATGTTCAAACTAAGTACAACTATGCTACTGATGAACTTGAAATCGTTCGCGAAAAGGCTTACTCCAATGGTGAACGCGCTAAGGTCCGTTGCTTCGGCGCCGACGACGTCTCCGAAGGCGTTGCGATTATGCGCTACGAAAAGGTTGACGTCTCAATCACGGGCAACTCCACTAATCCAACTCGTTTCCAACATCCGGTTGCAGGCACCTACAAGAAATGGGCAAACGACAACGGTAAAAAATACTTTTCTGTCGCTTCCGGCGGAGGTACCGGCCGAACCCTTCATCCTGACAATATGGCGGCCGGACCAGCTTCTTACGGTTTGACTGATACCATGGGACGAATGCATTCCGACGCTCAGTTCGCCGGTTCTTCGTCTGTTCCAGCTCACGTCGAAATGATGGGACTTATTGGTATGGGCAACAACCCGATGGTAGGAGCGACTGTTGCTGTCGCCGTTGCTGTCGAAGAATCCTTTAAATGAGTTTAACAGTTTGTTAATACAGTAAGCACAAGAGCCCCTTGGAATCTGCTCAGCATTTTTCAGGGGGCTTTTTTATTGAGTTCCCACAGACGCTAGTAATTACGTAAAAAGGCGCCGCTTCCCACAAGACGGAGAAGCGACGCCGTAAATCTTCAGAAACGTTAGGAAACGTTTGCTTGCTAAATTACTTCAATTCAGCGCTAATTTCGTAGTTTCCGCTGCCAAGTTTGAATTCGACGCGTCCGTCGACCGTTGTCTTTTCAAGCGAGGCAACGTCAAAAGTTTCTGTCTTTTGACCGTACTTAGCAAAACGAATTTCCCCTTCTTCAGGAGGAATAAGGAAAAGACGCGACGTAGTAATTGCGAGCGAGTCAGGATTAGAGGTTGGAACAGAAACGGCAGCAGTCGTATTCGCTGGAATGAATACCTGCCAGACGAACTTGCCTGATTCTTTGTCCAAGTTCCAAGAGCTCTTGATTATGCCGCTTGCAGAGTCATAGCGAGCGTTGACGTAAGTCAAGTCGCCAACGACGTGGGGACGCATAATAATATGCTTGAAGCCCGGGTTTTCGGGATCCGCTTTAATGCCAGCAAGGTATTCGAAGAACCAAATAGCCAGATCGCCGACAAGCATAACATGGTTGCCGCTGTTCATTGCCGGATCGGCTGTGTCGCCGTTCCAGAGTTCCCAAATAGTCGTGGCGCCCTTTTCAATCATGTAGCCCCAGCTTGGAAAATCTGTGTGCGTAGCAAACGCATAAGGAAGATCGATTCGACCTTCGTCGCTGAGCAGACGGTTCACAAATTGCGCGCCGATGAGACCGACGCCGAGGTGTTTATTCGTCTTGTTCTCAATATTGTCAATCAAATTCGCAAGAACTTTAGCACGTTCGTTCTCGGGAACAAGTCCAAACGCTAACGGCAAGACAGACGACGTCTGTGAACCGTTGTCATATTGACCTTTTTCCTCATCGTAGAATCTATTATTGAAGACCTCCTGCATCGCGTCGGCAGTTTCTCGATAACTCTGCGCATAATCAGGCTTATCGAGATAGTCGGCGAAATCAGCGGAGATGCGCAAATTGTTAATCAGATACGACGTAGCCAGCACCGTGCGATCCGTTTGACGAAGAGGATCAAGGGAGTGAATGAGTTCCGGGCTTTCAGGAGGACAGCACCAGTCCCCATAATTATCCTTTGAAATCGTGCCGTCGTCGTTACGCAGAGACAGCATGAAATTGAGCCATTTATCGCGCGAGTCAAAGCGCTTTACGATTGCAGAATAGTCCCCGTACATCGTCGCCAAACTCTGCGGAATGATAAATTGCGCGGTAGGCCACGTTACATTCGCTGAATAGAGCTGCCAGTAAGCAGGGGCGACGTCGGAAACATTTCCGTCTTCTCGTTGTGTTTCTTCAATGTCTTGCATCCACTTGTTGTATAGGGTAACGTTGTCAAATATGTACATTTCACCCTTAGAACCAGTAGCGCGGTCGCCCTGCCAACCCATACGTTCGTCGCGTTGCGGGCAATCCGTCGGCATACTAAGATAGTTGCCGCGCGTGCCCCAGACGATGTTTTGGAAGATTTGTGAGATTGTCTTATTGGACGTTTCAAAGAATCCAATTTGCGGAAGATCTGTCGTAACGGTATAACCGGTAACGGAATCCAAGGTTGGCGTTCCAGGAAAACCAATTAACTCGGCGTAACGTCCGCCATGCTGGGTAAAACGAGGTTCGTAAATTTCGCCGTCCGGATCGCCGTAGAGAGTGTAAATGTCGCGCGCTTTTGCTGTACGAAGATTGTCTAAGTAGAGTTCGCCAGCATTAGGACCGTCTGGGATGAGCGTTTCGGCAAAGCGGATTTGAATTTGCACGCCCGCCTCTCCCTTGACCTTAATACGAGGAACGCCGACAAAGTTTTGACCGAAATCAATAATCCAGCGACCGGGCTCCATTTCTTTAATATCAATCGCTCTGATTTCATAATTTTGCCGCATTGGCGGGATCATTTGGGCAACCATTTTTCCTTTGGGGGCGTCGACAACGTCAACGTCAAAGGGCGTTGCTATGGCAAAAGACTTGCCAAAACGAGTTTCAACGTAGCGCGGCATGGAACCTTCTTTGAAAAAGCATTCGTCGGAACCCGGCTCGATAAGCGTTGCTTTCCGTCCGTCGGCTATTTCCCCGTCGTAGTCGTTATTCTCGGAAATTGGACCATCGTCTGTTCCCTTCCACGTTTCGTCGCTTACAAAAACGTCTTTCGTACCGTCGGCATACTCGACTTGCATTTGGAAGAGGAGACACGGATCTCCATAATGGACGCATTTATCCATACGAACGGCATAATAACGTCCGTTGCCGAGCGCTACGCCAATTTCGACGTCGTTGAATCCAGCTTCTTGAGTTGCTTGAAGAATGTCAGTGGCGTCGTATGTGTTGTACGGAACGCTTTTGTTGTAATCGGTATACATTGGACCACAAATCTGATCGCCCAACTTTTGACCGTTAAGATAGCATTCGTTATAACCAAGACCTGAAATAAAGACGACAGCGCGCGTTACATCAACGTCTTTTTTCATCCAGTAAACGTTAGCAAGGTAACGAGCTGGAGAAGGTTTTTCCAGGGGCGCTGTTGCAATTTCTCCCCAAGGCGCGTCGCCAAATTTGCAGACGATCGAAGCGTTGGCCCATTGTGAATCGTCGAAATCGTAACTGACGTAAGCGTCTTCGAATCCTTCAATTGCTTTCCAAGATTCATCGGTGGAGTACTCAACCTTGGAGCCGTCAGTCTTTTGGATGTAAAAACCGCCGATAACGCCGCCTGGATTAGGCGTGCCGCCGACGTTATCTGCACGAATGGCGATCACATTTTTACCTTCTTTTAAAGCCGAAGTCATGTCTCGAGTTGCAGCGCGTTTGAAGTCGTCCGAGCCGCCGAGATCGACGTCGTTTATGTAGATGGTTCCGCGATTGTCTACCGAGAAGTTTGCAACAGCAAGCGCTACTGAGTCGAGGTCGTCGATTTCAAAAGTCTTGCGATAGACCGACGTTCCTGGAGGAAGACTTAACTTTGGAGCAAACGCTATCCAAGAACCTTTGGCGATATCTGCAGGATCAGGCGACTCTTCTTTGGAATTTAAGCCGATCCATTTGCCTTTCCAAGGATTAGGATCTTCTTCGGTTGCAAAAAGGCCAGTCGTAAACGGCGCGTAAATCTGAGATTTATATTTGCCGTCTTTGTTCCAAACGTTCAACTCGACCATGTATTCGGTAGCTGGTTCGAGAGCTTCACCTTCATAAGGAATGTAAAGCTGACGATCTGATTCGATTTTGCCGGAGTCCCAGACAACCTTATCGACCTCAAAGGCCTTTGTTACCGTAATTTGGTATGCGCTTTGAATTTCGTTAAGGTCTTGTGAGAAGAGTTTCCAGCTGAATCGTGGATTCGGCGTGTCAATTCCCTCGGGCGCAATCAGATTTTCTGTTCGAAAGTCGATGACATGGAATCTGTTGACGCTAACGGGATAGCTGTTTGCCTGATAAACGCCCGGAATTGGCGTTGTGTTTTCTTGAGCGTGAGAAAAATTGTTGCAGGCACAAAAAGTAACGGCACAAGCGAGAACCGCACTCAGGAAACGCCTTGAAGAAAGCGCTCGAAAAACTTTAAGCATGGTATACTCCTAGCAAAATGAGTGTTGTTGCGTGGCGTCTCCATGAACAACGACGTCTAAGAACTAGAACGTCATTGAACAAAATAGATTACAACGCATAATGTTTGTTAGCGCCGTCAATTAGAATTTACCGGCGCAAACAAGTTGTGTTCCCAAAATTTCAACGTCTTTTTTCGTAAGTGGAGCGTCGTCCCTGAACCTTCAAAGATTCCGTGGGATCTGAAAGGATAGACGAACATCTCAAAATCCTTTCCAGAAGCTATTAACTCGTTGATTAAACGTTCCGTCGTCTGGAAGTGGCAGTTGTCGTCGCCGGAACCATGTATTAAAAGCAATTTGCCTTGAAGACGGTTTGCATAACTAATGGGCGAGCCTAGCTCGTAACTTTCCGGAGTTTCCGAAATGAGACCGGAATAGCGCTCTTGGTAAATTGTGTCGTAATTACGATAGTCGGGAACGGGAGCAATTGAGACGCCGCAACTGTACAGGTCAGGATAGTTAAAGAGTAGGTTCAACGTCGACGTGCCGCCGCCGCTCCAGCCCCAGATGCCAATGCGTTCAGCGTCTAGTTTAGACGCATAAGGGGACGATGCAAGGATCTGTCGCAACGCTGCGGCTTGATCGCTTCTCCCAACCGCGCCGAATTTCTGATAGACGCATTTGCGCCACTCTCGTCCTTTAGGAGCGGGCGTTCCTCGGCCGTCGATGCTCAATACGACGCATCCTCGGTCAGCAATCGCGCGGTGATAAAGATATGTGGAACCGCCCCAAGAGTCAACGACCGTTTGACCTGCCGGCTCTCCGTAAACGTAAACGAGAACCGGATATTTCGTTGGGTCGTCAGAATTCCAGTCTTTCGGAAACATAATCCATCCGTCTAAAGAGACTTTGCCGTTAGATTCGACGTCTTGTTGCTCAAAGTCGAACTTTGAATCGATCTCCACTTTGAAAAATTCACTTTTACCAAATCCCTCTTGCACAAGCTTTTCACGGAGTCCAAGATTCGCTTCTAAGCGTTTGACGACACACGCGTTATTTCCGTCAAGCTGAACAAGGTCGATACAGCTAGGAACTCCAAAAGCGGAGCGGCGAAGAATTGCCCAATTAGAGTCTGCGGAGACCGACCACGTCTCAGAGCCGAAATCGACGTCGAGCTGGACACTTGCATCCACCGATGATTCGTCTATTTGAACACGGGTGTTTTCACCAAACAACGGCGCATGATAGAGACGGCGTTGAGCGCCGTTTTCGGGAGAGG
>JAQVHZ010000097.1 GCA_028695965.1 Thermoguttaceae bacterium
TCGACCGCTTCGTCGACCTCTTTTGCCATCAGTTCGGGCAAGCTGAACTCTTCTCCGGAGTCGGCGCGGTACTTGACGAGCGCGGCGTCTTTGGCGTACCGGGAACCTCGGCAGTCGGGACAGGGTATGTCGACGTCGGGCAGGAACTGGACGTCTAAGGAAATTTCGCCGGTTCCGTCGCACGTCGGGCAACGCAGCGCGCCGGTGTTGTAGGAGAAGGCGCCGGAGGGCCAGCCAAGCCGTTTCGCGTCGGGCGTCTTCGCAAATATCTTGCGCAGTTCGTCGTGAACGTTCGCGTAGGTAGCGACGGTCGACCGGACGTTGAGCCCGATCGGGGTCGCGTCGATCAACTTGACGCGCGCGACGCCCTCCGCTTCGATCGACCGGATATGGCTCGGGGGCGGCTTGTTCGCCGCGAGCGCTTCGAGCGCGGGGACGAGGCTTTCCAAGATCAGGGTCGTCTTGCCGGACCCGGAAACGCCCGTGATTACGGTAAGCGTCCCTTTCGGAATCGCGACGTCGAGCGGCTTCACCGTATGGATCGGACCGGTCGCGAGCGCGATCTTCCCTTTGCGGAACAGGTCGGCGCAGTCGGGCCGCCGTCTTGGCGGGGACGACTCGAGAAACGGTCCAATTTTCGAGACCGGGTTCCGAACGATCTGCGAGACCGTCCCTTCGGCGACGACGACTCCGCCCTGCGCGCCTGCGCCCGGACCCAGCTCGATCAGCCAGTCGGCTTCCGACAGGATCCGCGAATCGTGATCGACGAGCAGGACCGTGTTGCCGTCCGCGACGAGGTCGCGCATCACGCCGTTGAGCCCGACGATGTTCGCGGGGTGCAGTCCGATCGAGGGTTCGTCGAGGACGTAGAGGACGCCGGTCGTCCTGTTGCGCACAGCGCGCGCCAGCTGCATACGCTGCCGTTCGCCGGTCGATAGGGTCGACGCGGCGCGGTCGAGCGTCAAGTAGCCGAGCCCGAGGTCGACGAGCCGTCTTGCGGCGGTCTGGAACGATTCGCAGATACTCTCCGCCATCGCGCGCATCGAGCTCGGGACGGCGTCGGGCAACCCGTTGACCCACGCGATCGAGTCGTCGAGCGTCATCTGACACGCCTGGTCGAGCGAGAGCCCGCGCAGCTTCGGGGCTCGGGCGCGTTCGGAGAGCCGGGTTCCGGCGCAGTCGGCGCAGACGCCCTGTTTCAGGAACTTCTCAACCCGCTTCATCCCCTTTTCGTCTTTCACTTTCGCAAGCGCGTTTTCGACGGTATAGGTCGCGTTGTAGTAGGTGAAATCGAGCTCGCCCGCCTGATTGGCGTTTTTCGAATGATAGAAGATCCGTTTCTTTTCGGCGGGCCCGTTGAAGACGATATCGCGTTCTTTTTCGGTCAGCTGCGCAAAGGGGACGTCGGTGCGCGCGCCCATGGCGCGGCAGACGTCGGTCATGAGCGACCACATCAAGCTGTTCCACGGCGCGACGGCGCCCTCGTCGATACTGAGCGATTCGTCCGGCACGAGCGTCGACTGGTCGACCGTGAGCGCGACCCCGGTTCCGTCGCACGTTCGGCACGCGCCTTGACTGTTGAACGCCAGCTCTTCGGCGCCGGGCGCATAGAACCGCGCGCCGCAGTCGGGGCAGACCAGCTCCCGGTCCGCGGCGACGTCGAAGGTCGCGGGGACGTAATGACCGTTTGGACAACGGTGTTCGGCGAGCCGCGAAAATGCCAGGCGCAGGCTGTTCAGGAGCTCGGTTCCGGTCCCAAACGTGCTGCGTATGCCGGGGACGCCGGGCCGCTGGTGGAGCGCGAGCGCGGCGGGAACGTAGAGAACTTCGTCGACGTCGGCGCGGCCCGCGTAGGTCATGCGTCGGCGCGTGTAGGTCGAGAGGGACTCGAGATAGCGCCGTGACCCTTCCGCATAGAGGACGCCGAGCGCCAACGACGACTTGCCGGACCCGGAAACGCCCGCGATCCCGACGATCTTATTGAGCGGAACGTCGACCGAAACGTTCTTCAAGTTGTGGACTTTCGCGCCCCGTACGATGATGTTGTCGACCATGAGCCGCGCTTGCCTCAGGGTTCTGAACAGACGTTGACGATCGCTTCCGCGACCCGAATTTTCGCGGCGTCGTCGAGTAGGAAGATCCGGCGCGTACTCTCCGGGTTAGGCGAGAATTGCGTTACGCCGGAATCGTCAAACGAGACGTCGAGCGGCTCCGAGACGCTGAAATACCCCCTGCCCTCCTCCGGACGCATGACGAACAAGACGCTCGTAATATCCCAGGTCGGGCGCCGATGGTTCAAGCCCTCGTTCGGCGCGGCGTGGCTTGCCCAATGGACGTACGCGTCGCGCAGGAATTTCGCCTTGGGGGACCGGTAGTCGCGCTTGAGGTTCGTCGGGGACATACGGACCGCGTCGCCGACTTCGGCGCCGCTGTACAGAATAGGGGTCGGCCATTCCTTGGCGAGTTTCTGCGCGGCGGGCGCGTCGTTTTTGATGTTCCATTCGGCAAGTTCGACGTAATATTTCGCCGACGGGTCGGGCGCAAACGAGCCGCCCATCTTCGAGAGGAGCCGGACTTTTTTGGCGACGAGCTCCTTGCCCGAGAGGGGCGAGACGTCGTCCGCAGCGGTATCGAGGAGCGCCGCAAGATTCGTCGAGAAGCCGACTTGGATCATGACGACCGAGTTGTCTTCGGCGTCTGCAAGGAGTCGGCGCAGGAGCGCGACCGCCTCTTCCGGCTTAAACCCTTCTGGGACCGGGTATTCGAACGATCCGTCGTCGTTCTTTTGCGCGAGCGTCTCCGAGAGGTATCGGTCGGTGTTGCGGCCCGCCGATTTCGGAACGCCGACCGGGAGACTCGGTCTGCCGTAGAGCGCGTTTTGCGCCGCGACGAAGCTCGTCGCGTCGCGCGCCTCGTTCGTCAGGGTAACGCCGAGGAAATTGCAGACGCCTCTGTCGGCGAACCGGTGGACGACCGCCAACGCGAACGCGTCGTCGATATCGCCGCCGATATCGGTATCGAAGATAACGTTAAAGGGCGCGTCTTGAGCGTCGCGCGCGTCGATCAGGTCGAGTTCGGCTCCATAGGCGGCTGGAGACGCCGCTAGAAAAAGAATAGCTAAGAGCAGACGTTTCATTATGTTAAGTTCCTTAAAGCGGAAGAGCGGCGCGCCGTGTTCCGACGCGCCGCAGTCGTTCGGCGTTAGTTGCGTTTGGCCGTCTCTTGACGGATCTGATACATATTGTACCCGACGCGCCGAACGGCGTCGATCGTCTCCTCGTACGGCCTATCGCAGACGTCGACGAGCCCGATCTGGTAGTTCTCGCCGTCGAACCGTCCGGTTACCGCTTGGTCCCCGTATTGGAACCAGTGGGCGCCAATGATCCACGGGTTGCCTAACGCGCTCTTGACGTAACTCTCATACGCTTGGGCGCGTTCGTTTTGGTCCTTGCAGGGTCCAAGTCCGGTGTGGAACATTCCGCGGTCGAGCGCGCCGAAGTGGAACTCGCCGATGATAACCGGCTTGTCGACGCCTTCGACCGGCTTGTACGAGCCGACTTCGCGCTGATAGAAGTTGTAACTAACGACGTCGCAGTACTTCTGCGCGGCGACTTTCGCCAGGTCGTTCGTCCATGCGAACCTGCACCCGAGGTAGAGCTTGCCGGGCGCGTGTTCGCGTATGACGTCGACGATTACTTCGAAATACTTTTCGCAGATCACGGTGTAAAACGCGTCGCTGTCGGCGTTTGCGGCGTCGTTTTTCGGGGTCTCAAAGGGCTCGGACGCCAAGACGTCCCAGCTGGCGACGTCGACGTCCCACGCGGCGTTGAATTTGTCGATCGTCTCGTACTTCTCCTGCAGCCACGCGATATACGCCTGTTTCACCGGCTGGTCTGCCGGCGACGAGAGCGCGGCGCGAGAAAGGGAGCCCGCCCCGCCCCAGCTGATCTCGTTGTCGACGAAATAGCCGATGCAGTAGGGATCTTCGACCGTTCGGCTGTTATGCTTCAAGGAGTTGACGACGCTCGGCTTGAAGCCGGGGTCGAACGGGTCGACGAACTTGCCCCAGTATCCGGAGCTGCCTTCGATTTTTCGGGACGACGAATTCACGGTCGCGGTGTACGGAACTTTTGCGTAATAGACGACGTTCATATCGGACCAGTTACCGATCGTGTTCAAGCCCCAGCTGCGCAGACGGCGCTTGATGAGCTCTTTTTCTTTGGCAACCCAGTCGTCGCCGAACTTCATGTAGAGGTTCGAGGCGGCGAAGTTGAACTGATAGAATTCGCCGTAGCCGACGTAGTAGTTGTTCACGGAGCTGCTGCTGGTACCGAGGAACTGCGAGAGCTCGTTGTCCGGGTCCGGCCGGGTCGGGATCGCGTCGCAGAAGTAGAATTCGCGATCGGAGACGGGCGTAATGGCGTTCATGTGTCCGACGCAGTCGACGCCGTTCGACCAGAACAAATTGCCGAGCGGGTCGACGAAATACCAGACGCCGTCGATTTTTTCGGTCCGGAAAGAGCCGGTCGCTTCGAGCTGCGGCCCGTTCTTCCAGCCGCCGTACTCGTTGAACTCTGTCGGCTGATTCGCGTCGAGATCGGCGTCTTCGATCTTAATTTGCGCGCGCAGTTCGTCAAGCGAATGGGTCTTGCCGGGCCAGTCCTTATGCATGAACTGTCCGAATTGGTTGACCATCGGGAAGAATTTGTCCGGTCCCCAGCTCAGGTATTCTTCGGAACCGGCGCTTGGGTCGGGCAGCGCGACGATCGAAATCAGCTTCCAGGAGTTCCCTTCGCCGTTTTGCACAACGAAGGGCCGGAACGCGACGAGTTCGCGATGGTTGTACTTCGCGCCGGCGTCGACCGAATATCCGTCGGTCTTGATCCCGCCCGGCTTGCCGCGCATCGCAAAGAGCTTCTGCCGGACGTCCGTATTCAGGCTCTTGGGCAGCGTGATTTTCCAGATCTTCTTCTCGCGCGGCGGGACGTCGAGCCGCTCGGTTATGGCGCCTTCGAGCGTGTCAGGGTCCGTTCCTTTAGAGTCCATCCGGAAGAAGAGCGTGAACTCCTTGTCGCACGTCGACTCGAGGGTTACTTCGATCGTGGAATAGGCGGCAAGGTTCCAATCGCCGGTGAAATGGACGCCGGGCCACGGGTTCTCTAAGCCGTTGGCGATAGAGAGGGCCCCGTCGTCGAGCCGTTCCATCGTAACGCCTTGCGCGCGGATCGATTCGATCGGGGTATTCTGATCGTAGATAACGACCGGCTCGTTTTGTGCAAACGCGGACGCGGCCAGCGCGGCGGCGCTTGCGAAGGTTAGTAAGATTGCGCAGAACTTTTGCATCTTTATTCCTTTCTAAGAGTAAAGCTCTAAGAGTAAAACGCCAAGGCGCCGTTTTGCCGACGCCGTTGGCGAACGATGCGCTCAGGAACGCTGTTGTTTACTGTCTTGCTCGTCTTGACGCCGAATCAGCGCGCGGCACGCGCTAAGTCGCCGCCAACAAGCGAATAGCGCGCCTTCAACCTCGAGTTGTTTGTTGAACGGCGCGTTTTTCCCAACTGGAAGGCGCGGCGCTTATCGTTTACTGGACCGACTGGACCGACCAGGCTGCGATAAGGGTTTCCCGCTCGCTTTCTTCGGAGCGACGAGCTTGCCGAAATCTTCCAGCAATTCATATTTCCTTTCCCACGTCGTGTACATGATCCCGACGCAGTTGGGCGTCCGCTTGCAGACGTCGAACCAATCTTCGCAGCTCTTGAGATCGTCGGTATCGTAATAGGCGGCGCCATGCGTGCGGAACCCGCGTTCCGAGAAGAACTTCATGCTGAGCTCGCGCTTGTCGTAGTACCAGCAGCTGATAATGAGGTCTTTCGGAACCAGGTCCCAGACGCCGGTATAGTCGCCGTCGCAGACGTAGTAGTCGGCGCGCGCGTTGTGGTTCGGGTCGAGCATATCGGACCAGATGTAGACGTCGGCGTCAGGGCGGACGTCTTTGATGATGGCGCGCTGCTTCTCGATGCAGTCGGCAAGGATAGCGGCGAGCGAGATCCCTCGGTCTTTGCACGCCTTGCAGGTTCCGGCGCAGCGGATCTCGTCCATGCTGAGGAACCACTTTTGCGGGTTCAAGATCTTCGCGACCGCTTCGGCGGACTTTTCGAAATATTCATAGAGCTCGGGCTCCGACATGCACGTTCCGATTTGCGGAGCGCCGACCAGGGGCGGATAGTAGAAATCGACCGCGAGTTTTTCGCCGTCTTTGATCGCGCTTCCTTCGGTCAGGAGGATCGGCTGACTTTCGGCGTCAGGCTTCCACGGCTGGACGGTGAATTTCGGGAGCGCCCAGTCTTTGCCTTGTTCGTAAATCGTCTTGCCGTCGGCGCTCTTCACGGTAATCGGGGTCCCGGCGCGCTGCAGCGGATTCACCAGTCCGAGGGGCTCGATTTCGTAATCGTCGAGCCACATCGTTCCCCGCTTGCCTCTCCAAATGCCGGCGTAAAGCATCATCTTGCCGTCCTCGGGCGCTTGGAAAAGGACGTGCATCTTCGTCCAGTCGAAAGTGACGGAACCGTCTTTCTCGCGCGGAACGCGGATTGAGCCGGTCGCGACGCCGGAACCATTGCCGTTGTACGCCTGGATTACGACGTCGCCGACAAGGTTCTCCCCTTTGGCCCAAACGGTCGCGCGATAGACGCGGCCCGGGGTGAGGTCGACGCGGTACATAATGCGGCCGTGCCCGTGCTCTTGCGTTTCAAGATTCTCGAACCGGAGGGACGTCGCGCCGCCATGGACCGTCGCGTCGTCGCGGAAAGAGACGGCGCCGGGCCGGTCGTGGAAGCCGTCGATCGTCAATTGGTCTCCGTTCCAAGTCTCCATATCCCCGTTTGCAATACTGACGTCTTCCGGCTCGAAAAGGGCGCGGTCGCCGTGAACCGTCATCGGGAGATCCTCCACCAACAGCCCTTCGGCAAGGTTCGGATCGAATCCCGTCATCGTGCCGTAGCCGACCGACCAGAGAATCGGGATAATCTCGATCTTTCCTTTATCGGCGGCCGCTTTCACTTTTTCAAGCCGGGCGATTACCTCAGGGGACCAGGTGTGCGCGCCGTCCCATGACGCGGCCCACAACATACCGTTCAGGTCGACGGCGGACGCGCGTTCGATGAGGGAAACGATATTCTCGACGTCGGCGTCGGTTCGGAGCCCGGAAGAGACGTAGAACCAACGATCCTTCATGACGGGCGTCGCGTCGGCGGCAAGGGCGCGCGGCGACGAAGAGAGGACAGACGCGGCGAGCAAGAGCGCCGACAAGAAGGCGCCTGCGAGCGTCGTTCGAAAAATTGAGCGGGTCATGGCGTATACTCCAAAGTTAAGGGCGGAAAATGAGAACGTCTCGCGCGCGAGCGACGAGCGTCTATACAAAGTCTATTATAAACGGTTGCAAAAGCAAATAAAAGCGCTTTTTCATCACAACGCCAATTTAATAGAGCAACGCCGCGCCTTTCGCAGGGGACGTCTATGACGGCGTCGAGGTAAAAAATTCCGGTTTTTCCGCATGAAAATCAAATTTTACTTGAAATTTTTTCATCTTTTTGCCGAAAAAGAGAGGAGAACGCGTATTTCCTATTCGTTTAACGACAAAGGAGGAAAGACAAAGCGATTTAGAACTCGTTTTGCCCGTTCGACTAATTATATTCCTGGCGCAAGTAGCGCGCAAGCGCGCGACGCGTCGATGGCAGACAGGCGGCCGCATTGCGCCGCAAGGATACGCGCCGCGGTTCGGCGCAAAGATTTTACCTATTGAATCAAAGGTTTAACACAAAATGAAAAAAGAAATCTACGCTGACGGCGTTGGCCAAATCCACTTCGCTGGCAACATGGTTCGCTTCGACTTCGTTACTCTTCAACCAGCCGCCGAGGGCGCCGCTCCGATTCCGGAACCGTCCGAACGCGTCATTATGCCGCCTCAAGGCTTCCTTTCTATGTTCAACAGCATGCAGCAGCTGATCGACAAGCTCGTTGAAGCCGGCGTTCTCCAAAAGAACGAGCCCGCCGCCCAATAAGCGCGGGGTCTGCGCGTTAGCGCGGTCGCGCGTTAAAGAGCGCAGAGAACTAAAAAAAACCCGATTCGAACAGGATCGGGTTTTTTTATGGTTGGCTTTCCCAGAAAAATTGGCGCGGTTTTGGCTTAAAAAGAGAAGAAAGTCGGCTCGCCCCCTTGCCAATTGGGAGAGAATCGCTATACTACAGGACGCTGTAAAATTTTTGCGGCGCGATTTAGTCGATTTCTTCCGATTTCGTCGAAGCGTCTCTCGACACGAGTTAGGCGCGTATCCCGACGCGACGGAATCGGCGTTTTATAAGCATAGTTTGATCGCCAACGAAGGAAAAAATATGCGGAAATATTTTTTCGGCGGTCAGCGCGGAAACAATGTCATAGACGGAGAGTATCGTGGGAACAAAGAAAACTGGAAAAGGACGACGTAAGCTCGGAAGAAAAAAGAGACGAATGCGATCTAAGATTCGCCATCGAAAAGGCTAATTCGGCGCGTCAATACGTGAATAATCGCGTCGAAGTCCATTTTCTTCTGGGGGGACTCCTTTCCCCCCCCGATCAGTCAATCCCGAATTTCCGTTCGGGATTTTTTATTTCTTGACGCAGCCGAGCCGTCGGACCGCGCAGACGACGCCGCGCGGTCCGACGAACTCGTTCTATCGTTTGCACAGGTTGGCGACCTGTTCGGCGGTCAACGCCCACGAATAGAGCTTCGCGTATTCGATCTTGCCCTTCATGAGCGCCTCGCCTTTCATGCCGGACGCAATATCGCCGCCGAAGACGAACGCGCGCGCGGCGCTGTCGGCAGTGTGCGTCAGGACGCCCCTGACGTCGCGGCGCGCAGCTTCTTTGCCGTCGAGATAGAGCGCGACGGTCTTGCCGTCGAAGGAGCCGAACGCCTCGTAGAATTTGCCTAATTCGATCGGGCAATCGAGGACCGTATAGGTTCCGTTCACGCTGACCCAGAGCCTGAGGAGCTTGGCGTTGGCGTCGCAGCTCAGCTCGATTCCGCCCATCTGCGTGTTGCCGAAGACGGCGTTCGGGCCCGTCGCGTCTTCATCGAGCGCGAATTTCGCGGCGATCGTCGCGCGGCGCAGCTTCTTGAGCGCTTCTTCAGGCGTCGGGGAGATATAGTAATCCTTCCCGGAAAAGGCGACGACGGCGCCGTCGATCCTCGGTTCGCCCCGTCTCTCCAGCGGGAACTGACTGTCCCAGTTGTTTGTAGGCGCGTTCACGAGCTCGCCGTCGACGACGCTGATATCGTAGTAGTCCGGCTTCGGGGTCGGCGAATCTTTCTCGGCGGAATCGTTCGGATCGGCAGGCGTCTTGAACGCAAAGGACAGCGTTTCGTCGCTCTTGCGCATGAACGGGTTCAGCGCGGTAACGACGCCGCGATATTCGGAATCAGGCTCGAGGTTGTCGAGCGTTCCTTTTGCCGTCTCAGGCATAACGCGCAGAAAATAATCGGACCAGAAACAGCAGGCGCCGGCGTCGACCCATTCGTTCGTCTTAGGGTCTTTTCGCTCGAGATCGACGCAGTATCCAAGGACGACGTCTTTGCAGTACGCCTGCTGGAACTTGATCGTCGCAAAGTACGCGTCCTCCGCGGTAATTTTCGGGACCGTCCCTTCGCGCCAGGTCGGCTTTTCCGATTCGGAATAGCGCTTGTCGGTGTAGACGTATTCGTCGATCGCGCCCGGCTTGGCGACAAAGTAGACGACGTCGAAGAAGGCGTCGGTCGCCAAGTCGTACGGCTTGAGGGTTACGGAATTGTCGCGGCGCGTTTCCATGACGAAGAACTGACCGTATTTCGAGTCGTCCGGAAGATATTTCTGAAAGCGATAACCTTCGTGCCCGTGACAGAGGTAGCTGAGCGTGCTGGTCCCGAACGCGGTGAAACAGCCTTGCCACGCGCAGCGCGGGTCGTTGATTGGGTAATGCGTATGGCCCGAGAAGTTGACGACCGTCGGATACTTTTGGAGCGTGTCGAAGAGGTCTTCGACGCCCCAGTCGTCCCAACCTCTGCCGCCGTATACGGTCGGGGAGACGGGGTAATGCTGGAAGACGAAGATCGGCTTTTCCTGGTCTTCTCGATAGATTTTTTCGAGCTCTCGGTCGAGCCAGTCGACCATGTAGAGGTAGTCGCCGTCTTTCATCGTCCCTTTTTCGGGCGAGATCGCGATAAAGTGGAATCCGTTGACTTCATAGCGCCGGTTCGGCTCGACGCCGCAGACGGACTGCCAATACTCCGCGTTTCCGCCGTAGAATTCGTGGTTGCCCATGCAGAGCAGCTTTTCTGTGCCAGGCTTCACGAGCTCGTCCATCGTCTTCTTGAAGAGGGTCAGCTCCGGCTCCGTGCCGTGGTTCGTCATATCGCCGACGACGAGGAGCGCGTCGAAGTTCGAGTACGCCTGCTGCGCGGAATATTCGTACATGAACTCAATGGCGCGCTTGAAACGCGGGACTTCTTTCGCGTCGACCCTGCCGTCGAAGTGGACGTCGCTCATGACGCAGCAGCGCAGAACGACGTCGTTCCCTTGCGCTTCGGTCGATTCCTCATAGCGCGCGAAAAGCTCGCGGGGCAGGAAGACGGTCGACGCCGCCGAAAGGGCGCCGAGTTTCAGGAAATTGCGGCGTGATTGATGTTCGTTCATGATTATGCTTTCCTATAGGCTATGGCGTTATGGCGATCAGGCGTCGTTATTTCCGGCGTCTGTCGGCAGCTCGCACAGGGAATGGCTGTCGGCGTCGACGAAGAGGTGCGCGCGCGTCAGGACGCGCAGGATCGTCGCGGGGCATTCGGTCGAGATCGGGCCCTCGAGCGTCCTCTTGACGGCGGGCGCTTTCAGCTTGCCGGGGACGGCGCAGACTTGGACGGCGCCGCGCGCCAGAGCCGGGATCGTCAGCGTGAGCGCATGGGTCGGCGTCGACGCGAAGTCGGGAAAACAGCCGTCGTTTACCTGCTGTCGGCGGCAGGCGTCGTCAAGTTCCACTAGTTTAATCAGTTCCGGATCGTTGAAATCGGCGACCGGCGGGTCGTTGAAGGCGACGTGTCCGTTTTCGCCAATCCCCATGCAGACGACGTCGATCGGTCCTTCGTTGATGATATTTTCGTAGCGTTCGATCATTTCCTCAACGCTTGCGCCCTTCTCTTCGTCGATATAATAGACCTTTTTAAAGGGAACAAGTTCAGCGACATGCTTTCTCAAGTAACACGAAAACCGCGATTCCGAACCGACAGGCAGGCCGACGTATTCGTCCATATGCATGGCGACGACCTTCGTCCAATCGATTCTCGGATCGCGCAGGAGCGCGGCGAGCGTCTCGTTTTGGGAGGGCGCGGCGGCAAAGATCACGCGCGCCTCTTCGCGTTCGGCGATCGCTTTGGCTATGCTCGCAGCGGCAACCTCCGCGGCTTGGGCTCCAAGCTCGTCGCGATCGGCGCAAAGATGCACGGTCAAATTATCTTTACGGTAGGTCGTTGTCATTTACGGCTCCTTATGGTATAATACAGGCAGCGTTTCGATAGTTTACGAACTTATCGGCGGTCGGCGCGCGTCTCGGCGTCGACGGTACAACCCTCATTCTACTAAAAAAGACGCGCTAGAAAAGAATCTTATTAAAAAAAGGGCAAAAAAGCCCTTGCTAACCTGTTGAGACATAAGGGTATTCATAGCGCTTAGGTAGGATTCTTGAGTAATCAGTGTAAAAAAGCGACTTTTTTTTACCTCTGAAGTATGTTATACTTCAGGTCCGTTGTTTAGAGCTCTGTTTCAATCAGAAGCTTGCGCCTTGGATAACGTTCAGGCTAATAAGAAACCCTGCATTGATAAAATTTTGTATAAATTTTAATCATCTATTGGGAGGTTCTAAAAACCCCATTCTGCTCCCCCTTCGATTTTCGGGAGGAATTTTTTGAAGAAAAAACGTAAACATTAACGAATCAGTGAGATTTTTGCTGAACAAGCCCCCAGTACAACCGGTTTA
>JAQVHZ010000098.1 GCA_028695965.1 Thermoguttaceae bacterium
TTTTTGAACCTCTGATTGTTGGTAACTTAAATTATTTCAATATGTTATATCATAAAAATGATATTGGTATAGACTTTGGCGACCAATTTTGGGAAAAATGCTGGAAGTTTTGAGAACTTCCCTTATATCTATTGCCTGACGCAAGAGGAAATCGACGCGGTCGAGGCGCGAGAGTCGACGGCGAAATAACAAGGGGCGGCGTCTTCGTCAAAATACTTCCAAATCGAGCAGACGGAGTCGCCGAGTTCAGCGGCGCGTTTTCGGCATAATCGTCAGGCGTCGGCGCAAAAATTTTATAAAAAATACGGCGCTTTTCAGAAAAAGATTGACTTTCGCTTGCCGTTGCGATAGACTCATAGCGTCGGGCGGTCCCCTAAGGATCGCCTGAGCAAGACGATAGATTCCCATTACACTCCGTATTTTTCCTCCCCCTTCCCCCTTTACAGATCGGAGAAAGCCATGAATCAAGTTCGAAAAACTCGGGGCTTCACCTTGGTCGAGCTCCTCGTCGTCATCGCCATCATCGGTATCTTGATCGGTCTCCTTCTTCCAGCGGTTCAAGCGGCGCGCGAGGCGGCGCGGCGTATGCAATGCGCGAACAACATGAAGCAAATAGGGCTCGGCGTCCACAACTTCCATTCGACGTACGACCGTCTTCCGCCGTCGATCCTTGCGCACCGCCATATGTCGGCGTTCGTCCTGCTCTATCCGTTCATGGAGCTGACGGCGCAGTATCAAGTAATCGGTCAGAATCACGACTGCTGGGGGATAACCGGGCTCAACAAGGCGCTTGCCGACATGGGCAACGGGTACAACCACCGCTGGTGGAGCGAGCTGCCGACCGAGACGAAAGAAGGGTTCGGCAAGATCCCGACGTTCCGCTGTCCGTCGCGACCGATCGAAGGGCCCGGCTATCACGACTGGGTCGCCGGCTCGTCGATTCAACGGTATCCCGGCCCTCAGACGACCTACGCGATCGTGAACTGCCAAGGGTCCGGCACGACCGCCTGGTGGCAGTACACCGACGGCGAGAACCTCTGCAGCGCCTTGCGCCGCGCCGACGCCGTCTACCGCGACCCCTACTTGGATTCGTGGAAGCCGCGCGACTCCATGTCCTGGTGGGTCGACGGCTCGACGAACGTCTTCGTCTTCGGCGAAAAACACTTCTCGAGAACCTATCCGGCGGGCAAATGCGTCGAGACGTACGGCGACTGCGGCTACTTGACCGCGTTCATCGGCGTCGCGATCGTTCATACGACCCGTACGTTCGACGGCGGCCGACCCCTCGCGCAGCCGACCGACGACCAGAACGTCTCCGAAGCGACGACTCGATTCGGAAGTCCTCACCCCGGCGTCTGCCATATGCTCATGGGCGACGGGTCCGTTCGCGCCGTCTCGCTGCAGACGCCTAATCGAGTGCTCGTCGCGCTCGCTAATGTGAAAGACGGCGAAGTTGTCGAAACTCCGTAATTTTTTGAAAGGAATCCAGAACTGCCATGTCTCAAACGATCAAATTCGCCGCGCTCCTCTTCGTCTGCTCCCTGCTGACCTTTACGCCGGGCTGCGGCAAGAATATCAAAGTGACGGGGACGGTCTCCTACGAAGACGGCTCGCCGGTCCAAAACGGAGAAGTCTACCTCGAAGGGACGGTCCTCGGCCGCGGCACGATAACCAACGGGGAATTTTCGCTCGGGCTCGTGAAAGACGGCGAAGGGGTCCCGCCGGGAACCTATGAGGTCCAATGCTCCAAGCCCCTTCCGGAACTGAAAGCGGACCCGTCCGTCGAGGCGTACGAACTCGTCGAGCCAAAAGAATTTACGGTCGCCAAAGGCGCCAAGCTGAATATTACCGTTAGAAAATTGACGTCGGATGGACCCGCCGCCGGCGAAGCGTACGAAAGGGCGTGGGAAGAATAGGCGCGCGCCGGACGCTGTGCGCGCCGTTTTTCCGTCTCGACCGGATATTATCGGGGCGTCGGCGCGAGCGGAGGCGCGCTGTGCTGGAAGAGCTCGACGGGCCAGCCTTCATAAGGCTCCATCCCTGTCGGCGTTTCGTTCATGAACTGCGTGTACGCGCGGTTCCTGCCTTTCAGGGTATATTGGGGCGGAGTCGGCTTCTCGTCGCTGAAGATCTTGCAGCCCATCAGGTCGCAGTCTTCCAGATCGATTAAAAATCGGGCGCCGTCGTTCGGGGTCCGGACGACGCCGGTCATCGGCGGGTCGCCGGCGGGCTACGTGAAATTGTTGACGATCATCCTGCACTTCCTCGCGGCGACATGGGTCGAGCCGTCGTATTCGGCGCAGTTGTTCTCGATCGCGTTGTCGGGCGAGACAAGCGTGCAGTCGTCGAGGTAGAACTCGGGCGTCGGCGCGACGGTCGGCCGACACGACCGGAAGAACGCGGCTCCGGCGTCGCCCCAGCGGTCCATCGCCGCCGCCCAGACGCGACGAAAGACGATCGGTTCGTCGTCGCGCGTGTTCGGCGAGGCAGGGTCGAATTTCGCAAACGCGACGCCGATCCCAAAGGCTCTGCCGATACTGACGCAGTCCTCGACCAGGACCGTAAAGGGCTGCGTTTCTTCGAGACAGTCCCAGAATAAGCCCGCGTCCCCGCTGGTCGCATAGACGCCGCGCACGATCCATCGGTCCCACAAGAGACTCGAGACCGTTTCCCCAGTATGCGCCTCGGACCAGCCGTGTTGGTACGCGCGAATCGTGCCGAACCAGTCGTACGAATGAAACCCCTTGCCCGGCTCGCTCGAGTCGAGATAGACCCAGCCGGTCGCGCCGCTTCCGAACGCGCCGTCGCAGTCGCCGACGAGCTCGTTATAGGCGTTCTTCTCGCCGCTTCGGCAGGGCAGCAGATTCGGCTCGAAGTACCTGTCGGGCCAAACGACGACCCGGACGCCTCCTGTCGCTTCTGGAATATTATCGAGCGCCTTCTGGACCGACCGGTACGCGGTCGCCCACGTCTTGCCGTCGGAATCGTCTCCAAGTTTTGACACGTATCGATTTAAGCGCGATTCAGGGTCGCCCGTGAAGAGGTTCTCGCCGAAGGGCCGCTCCTCGGGCGCTTCAAACGCTTTTTCCCAGAACGCGCTCTCAGGACCGTCAAAGAGGGCGCGTCGGACGTCGGACCACGTCGACTGATCGCCGGTCGCGTAGAAGAGCTGCGTCTTGCCGTCGTACTCGAAAAGATCGACGTCCGAATTGTTGGTCCCTTCTCCGTCGGACGCCGCAAGGATCGGGTTGCGCGGGGACTCTTCCCAGGTCCTCAGGTCTTTCGATCGGATCGCTGCGGACTCGTGCCCGCCTTTGCCGTCGGCGCGAAGATAGACGACGTAATAGCAGTCGCCGGAACGCCTTATGACGGGGCAGGCGCTGTACGTCTTGCCGTCCGGACCGGCGTAATAGGCGTCGGGGACCTTTTCCCACGCGTCGAGGTCCTTGGACCGCGCGAACTTGAAGCAGAATCCGACCGGCTTGTTCGATTCGTACGCCATCAGCCAGCCGTCCCCGTCTCGACAGACCGACGAATTCAGCAGGTTTTCGTCGTCCGCCTGGATCGCGGGCCGTTCGGTCCAGGTCTGCAAGTCGCGCGTTTCGAACCGGACGATATCGCGAAACCACGGCTCGCCCTCCGGCTGACGCGCCGCGAAGACGTGCAGAATCTCCTCGTCGCCGCGCTTCTCGACGCACGCGCAGGAAAGGGACGCGCCGGTTCCAAATTCCGCCAGGGTTTGGCCGGACTCGAGGTCGAGGACGCGCAGCTTGAGGTCCTCGGGCTCGTGGGAGGACGCAAAGGGCCGGACGGCGCCGACCAGAAGGGGCTGTCCTTTCCAGAGAATCGGCGTCACTTCCATGATCGTCGCGTCGCGGTCGAGGACCGGTTCCGTCTCTTTTTGGAGCCAGGGCTCCGCGCCCATAGCGCAGCGCGCGGCGACCGCCAGACACGCGGCGGCAAGCAAAAGAATCTTCTTCATCGTCCTTCTCCTCCTCTGACGGGGAATATGAAGAACGCCGAAACATAGCGCTTGCAAATGTCGCGGCGTTCAGGAGTTAAGCTATGGTCAAGCGGACGCTCAACGATAGATCAGGTAATGCTCGCGGGTCTCGCGGAACCGGGCGAGGTCGTCTGCCCATGTCGGCGCGATTTCGTCGACGCTCTTGCCCTGCTTGATCGCTTCAAGGGTCGCGTCGTTCAGCAGGAGCGAGTTTGCGTTTTTCGTCTCCCATTGGTCCGGATAATCGACTGCCAGCTGGGACATGAGCGCGATCCCGACTCGAACGGCTTGCAGTTGGGACCGGTCGGTGATCGTGAAGCGCAGGCCGCTCACTTCGACGTCCTTGTGCTTCGACGCGTTCGGAGTAAATCGGATCGGCTCGAAGGCGACGCCGCCAAGGTTCTTCTCGGTCATTTTCTTGGCGAGGTCTTCGGCGTCGATCCAGGGCGCGCCGATGACTTCAAAAGGCGTGTCGGTCCCGCGCCCGACCGAAATGTTCGTGAATTCGGGGATCCCGAGCCCGGGATAGAGGAGCGCCTCGGTTACCGAGCGCATATTCGGCGAAGGATTGACCCACGCGAGCCCGGTTTCGTCGAAGTATTGCGTTCGCGTCCAGTTCTCGCAGGGCACGACGGTCAGGTCGAGGTTCAGCTTGTACTGGTTCGCGAACATGAGCGCGATTTCGCCGACCGTCATCCCGTGCTGGATCGGCATGGGATAGAACGCGACGAACGACTCGCGCGACGGGTCGAGCCAAGGACCGTCCACTTGGACCCCGTTGATCGGGTTCGGACGGTCGAAGACGAAGAATTTCTTGCCTTGGTCCGCGCACATTTGCATCGAGGCGCACATCGAGCTGATATAGGTGTAGAAGCGCGCGCCGACGTCTTGAATATCGTAGACGAACGCGTCGACGTTCTTGAGCATCTCGGGGGTCGGTCGGCGCGTCTCGCCGTAGAGGCTGAAGACCGGCAAGCCGGTTTCCGGATCGCTTCCGTCCCCAATATGGCTCTGGTCGAGCTCGCCGTAAAGCCCGTGTTCTGGGCTAAATAAGCACGTCATATTGACGCCGGCGTCCTGCATCGCTTTCGGGAGCCGACGCCCGTCGCGCAGCAGGCCCGTTTGGTTCGTGAGGAGCCCGACTCTCATGCCGCGCTCTTTCAGGGGCGCGAAGCCGTCCCGGTCCATGACGTCGACGCCCGCGAGGGTTTCGGCGCTCGGCGCGTTCGGGGAGCGGTAGACTGATTTCGTCATGAATTCTGCAGCTTGGACGGGGTCGGTCTTATCGCGGATCGAATCGAGCGCAATTTGGCCGATCTTGCCCGCCATGCCGACGTACTCGCCCTTCCCGTCCGGATGCAGACGGTTGCTGAGGAAGATAACGAAGAGGTCCAGGTCGGGGTCGAGCCAGTAGGAGGTCCCGGTGAACCCGCTGTGCCCAATGGCGGCGGGGCTCATGAGGACGGGCCGGTTCCCCGAATAGGGCGAGCGCTTGTCCCAGCCTCTCGACCGGACGCCGCGCGGGACGACGAGCGGCTCGGTCATCTGCTCGAACGTGTATTCGGACATGATCGTTACGGGATGTTCAGGGTCGTTGGCGGGCGTGTAGGTTCCGCGGCCGAGGAGCATGGCGCTCAGGATCGCAAGGTCGGGCGCGGTCGAGAAGAGGCCCGCGTGACCGGCGATACCGCCGAGCTCGTACGCGCGCGGGTCGTGGACTTCGCCTTTGATCCAGGTCTCGTCTTCCGGGGCGCGCTTTTCCGCAGCCGCGCAGCGCGCTTTTTGTTCGTCGGTCGGGTTGTAGCCGGTATCCGCCATGCCCAACGGCAAGTAGATATGCTGTCGGACGAATTCGTCCTGGGTCATGCCGGTTACTTCTTCGATAATGAACCCGACGACCAGGAACCCGACGTCGCTGTAGGCAAACGCTTCGCCCGGCGCCGTCCGCAAGCCGAGCTTGCAGATGTTGTCGAGGATTTCCGAGCGGCTGAACCCAATGTAGTCGTTGATGCTGTTGTCGGGAACGAGCCCGGAAACGTGCGTCAGGCAGTCGCGGACCGTTACGTTTTCCTTGCCGTTCTGACCGAATTCCGGAAAGAACCGCGTTACTCGGTCGTCATATTCGATCTTGCCCTGCTCGACGAGGATCGCCGCGGCGAGCGCCGTCGACGCGACTTTAGAGACGGACGCTAAGTCGTAGAGAACGTCGGGCGTTACCGGCTCGACGCTCGGCTCGGTCTGGCGGTCCCCGTAACAGCGCAGGAACCCGATTTTATTGCCGCGTCCGACGCAGACGACGGCGCCCGGGAAATTGCCCGACGCGATATTCTCCTCGACAACCGCGTCGATTCGGTCGAGCGACTCGGCGCGCATATTGAGCGCCGCCGGCTCGACGATCGGAACCGCCATTTTCTCAGGGTTAGGATAGTCCGCCGCGAGCGCGCTGACGGCGACGAGCGCGGCTGTTAAGGTCAGCAGAAAAGTCGTTCGTTTTTTCATGGTATTCCTTGTTGGGGAACGGTGCAGCTAAGGTGAACAAGAGCCGGAACTGCGTCGACGGGCGCGGTTCGCGCGGCTGAGTCAATTCTACACGGTTCTTGAAGAGAAAACAAGCAAGGAGCGGAAATATTTCCGGCTGAAGGTTCCGGGGAACGCGCGGCGGCGGCAAAAGACGCCTGAAACGCCGAGCGCGGCGCGGCGTCCTGGGCGTCGGCATATGCCCAAAAACCGCCGGGGAATCGGTCCCGACGGTTCTTGCGCCGTCAATTTACGCTGGAACAGCTACTGCGCTTTTTTCGCGCGGACGGCTGCCGCTTTGGCGCGCATCCGGTCGCTCGTGAGCCCCATCGGCTTGTCGGACAGGGACTTGAAGCCTTTGGCGAGCAGTTCGGAGTCGGGCTTGAGCCGGTAGTCGCCGTTGACGGGGTCGACGAAGCCGGGGTCGGCGCCCGCGTCCGCGACGTAGTTCTCGCCGAACGTCAGGTAGGGCAGCGCCGCCGCCTCGACGCTCGAGCCTTGCCATTGCCCTTCTCGATTCACGTCCCAGAAGCCGCCGATGCAGATATTGCCGCTGATGACGTTCCCTTCGGGCGCTTTGGGCGTCTTGCCCTCGTCGAAAATCGACGCGAGTTCCGGGTAGCGCGTGGAGTACGGCGGCTCGTCGTACTTGACGCCGGAGATCGTGCCTTTCTCCTTCGCTTCCGCGATCCAGCCGTCCGCATGGTCGGCGCACCAGCCGAGCGCGCGCGCGTCGATATGGAGCGCGGGCTTGCAGTCGATAAAGACGTTGTCGACGATCCGCGAGTCGCGCCCGCCCCCGATAAACGCCGCCCGGGTAACGTTGACGAACAGGTTCCCTTCCATCGACGCGGACGAGAACATATCGTCGAGGTACATGCCGACGCAGCCGCGCCCTTCGAACCCGGTTATGTCGTGCATATAGTTGCCGCGCAGCACGTTGCCGCGCATCGTCCAGTTGCGCCCCGTGTAGATCGCGCCGGCGTCGTTCGACTCTTGGCAGACGTCCGCGATTTCGTTGTACTCGATAACGTGGTCGTTGCCGTTGAAGCCCATGCCCATATGAGGCGCGTCTTCGATCAGGTTATGCGAAACGCAGTTCCCGACCCCGGAGATCGAGACGCCGGGCGTGTACATGCGCTGAACGCGGCCGTAATCGTGGACGTAGTTCTCGGAAACCAGGTTCTCGCCGGGGAGCAAGTTGGTCCGGTCGCCCCCGTTCACGCTGATCCCGCCCGAGCCCAGGTTCCAAAGCTCGCACCCGGCAACGACGCATCGCGCGCCCGTAAGGTAGACGCCCTGGCCCCCGCAATTCGAGATATTCAGGTCGGACAAGACGACGTCGGAGCAGTTCGACGCGGAGATCGCCGTGCCGCGCGCGCCGAGCATATCGAATCCGGTCCACGTTACGTTCGCCGCGCCCTCCATGCGCAGCAGGCCTTCCGACTGCGTCAGGAGGAAATCGCCCTCTTGCCATGCGTCGGACGGCGGATAGAAGTAGAGAACGCCTTTTTCCCGATCGATATAGTATTCGCCGGGCGCGTCGAGCTCGCAGAGGACGTTGAACGCGTAGAACCATTGCCCGACCCGGTAGCCGTAGAAGTGGTACGGCTCCGCAAGGGTCATCTGCTTCGTCGACGCGTCGATCGCAAGGACCTTGTGTTTCTGGTTCGACCAGTCCCAGAACCAGTATCCGTCGACCCAGATTTCAGGCTCGTCCGACCAGGTCGTCGGCTCGTCTTCCGCAAAGAAGAATTTCCCCTCGACGATCCCCTTAACGCCGCGAATATCCTGCTCGCGGGTCCCTTCCCGGACGAGCTCCGTTATCTTGACGAACCCGTCGTTCGGGTACCGCGCGACCCGGGTCGGCGCGCCTTGGAAGAAGAGCTCCGGCCCCTTGTCGGGCGCGCCGTAATCGGTTATGTCCTGAGCCTTTAAGTCGATAACGACGATCTTGTCCCGGACCGACTCTTTCAGCCGAGCGAGGACCGACTCGTCCGTAAGCGGCGCGATCCCCGTCAAGAAGCGCCCGCCGACCAGCCAAGCGGGCGCGGCGACGTCCGACTCCCACCGGACCGTTACGCTCTTGGAGCCGCTGTCTTCGCCCGTCAGCAGGAACGGCGCGCCCAGCTCGTAAACGCCCGACCCGACCGAAACGACGATCTCCCCGGAAGCGTCCGCGGCGAGCGTCTGCTTGTATGCGCGGACGGCGTCCCGAGCCCGGTCGAGCGTCGCGAACGGCGCGTCCGCGCTCGTGCCGAACGAGCCGTCGTCCCCGCCCGGCGCGACGTAGAAGGTCGCAAGCGCGTTCTCCGCGGCTGACGCGCCCGAAAACGCTCCGAAAAACGACGCGGCAAGAAGCGCCGACGCCATGAGTATCCCATAATATGCACGCAGTTTCATCTCTTTCTCCTGTGGTTTCGCCAGCGCGCCCGACGTCTGTCGGCGCGCCCTTGCTTTAAGGATATAGCGCGGGAGGGTCGGAGTCAAGTTTTTTCTTGAAATTTGTTGCGGTCGGGGGCGGGAGTGGGTATAATTGCAGCGTGAGGTCCGTGCAAGAGCGGGTGAAAATGGTTGGTTGACGGTAAATTCGGAGAGCGTTATGGTTGTTTTTGTAGACAAGTTCGTCAACGACGTGCTCGTAATTGAAGATATCAGGCATTTCTGGCTCTGTGAACCATTAGAGGAGATACTCGTTCCAGAAGGCGTCATTAAGATTCATGACTCTGCGTTCGCTAATTATTCCTCCCTGATTGAGATTCTTTTCAAAGGCGGCATTGTCAATATAGGAGCCAACGTGTTCAAGAATTGTTCTTCCCTGACTGACGTCGTCTTCCGAGGAGATTTGACAAGGCTTGGCGATTTTGCATTTGAGAATTGTCCTCGGTTGAGTAACGTCGTCTTCAAAGGAGGAGCTATCGACATTGGACACAACGTGTTCGAGGGCTGTCCGGGACTGACGATTCACGCTCATGAAGGCTCCTGCGCAGAAGCTTACGCCAAAGATCACGGCGTCTCCTTTATACCGATTCGACTATAGACCAGGAACCGGCTCTGACGCTATTGTCTGCAAAGGATTTAAAGAATCATCCAACAAAATTCGGCGTTGGCGGACTTTTCGTAAAAAAATCGTGCCAAGCATTGCAAAAGACTTTTGAAGTCGCTATATTGAACGGTAGGCGAACTGACCTCAATGGACGCAGTTGCGGCGAGGGAAAGCGGACGCCGCGACGTATCGAAACATCGACGAACTCGAAAATGAACATTAAGCGAATCCGAGGGCGAAAGAATGAACGAACTTAAATCGACAACGGCGCTAGACAAACTCGACTCTAACGAACCGATAAACGACGACCTTCTAACCATCCTCGCTGCCAATTGCAAATCGGCAAGCTCCGACTCCCCGCCTGTCGAGCGACAGAAGACGACGCTTCCCAATCCGATAGAAATCAAACTCGAACAAACTGCCCCTGTAGAAGCTAAGCTAAGGAATAACAAAGGTTCGAAAAAGCGCAAACCAAATAATAGTGTTCCGCCTTCTTGGACGACAACGTTTTTGGAGTGGTTCGGTTACACTGCGATTTTGTGTTCTTTCGCGTCGTTCGTCTATTTGCTCAGTCGCGACGACGCGCCAAATCGATTGGAACAGACGACGACGCGCCAAGTAATCGCGGTAACAACGGAAAACGTTGCAGAAGAAATATTAGAGTCCCAACCTGTCGCCAATGTTTCTCAAAAAATAATAGTAACAGAACCTCTTGCAAGGGATAATCTTGCATCAAACGACGAACTTGCAACAATCAGCAATTTTGCCTCAAACAGCGAGCTTGCGACAAACAGCGAAACTGCTTCAAATATCAAACTTGCCTCAAACGACGAGCTCGCGGCATACAACGAACCAGCTTCAAACGACGAGCTTGCGGCAAACAACGAACCCGCTTCAAATATCAAACTCGCTTCAAACGACGAGCTTGCGGCAAACAGCGAAACTGCTTCAAATATCAAACTTGCATCAAACGACGAGCTTGCGGCAAACAGCGAAACTGCTTCAAATATCAAACTTGCCTCAAACGACGAGCTCCCGGCATACAACGAACCCGCTTCAAACGGCGAGCTTGCGGCAAACAACCCCGCTTCAAATATCAAGCCCGCTTCAAATGACAAACTTGCGACGAACTCCGTTGATTCTGTCAAGGCGATTCCTCCGCCGACTCCGCAAATCTATCGCAAAAAGATTAGCGAAGTAAAAATCGGCGAACGCGCGGTCGGCGCGAACCCGCAAGGCGCGAACCCAGAAGAGTCCGACGCGACGATTTTCGAACGGGTCAAGCATTGCGGATACGCTCTCTGTTACCAAAAAGAGAACGGGACGCAATGCAACATCAATCTGTTGCGTCCGGAAGATTGGCTGGACTACGAAATCGTCCAACTGCGCCGCAAAACCGACGGCAAAGTGTTGGACGATATCGATTTTCTGCTACTGGAAGTAGCGCCCTTTGACTTCTCTGGCGCCAACGATTACGACCTCGAAGTCTGGGTCGAACTCCCTGAAATGGGCGTAGTCGGCTGGGCGAAGTTAATGGAGATCGACGACGAAATAAGAGTCCAGCCCGGCGCAGGAAACGTCGTAACGGGGACCTTTGCGCATATCTCCGACGAAGTTATCGACCTGCAAATCGAAGACCAGGACAAACCGATCGGCTGCACGGCAAGCCACCCGTTCTGGTCGGTCGACCGCCAGGACTTCATCGACGCCGGACAGCTTTATGAAGGCGAACGCGTCCTGCTTTACAACGGCGAAACAAAACGGGTCGTTCAAAAGCTGCCCCGACCTGGTCCGCAGAACGTCTATAATCTCGAAGTCTACTCCGAACACGTGTACCACGTTACCCAAGACGGGGTGTTGGTGCATAATAGCGGTTGTGGAAATGCTACTCATAGGTGGTATAAAGTTACTTATGACAACAGAACTGTCTACCGAAGAGATGATCTCTTCGATTGGACTCCGAGTAATATTGGTTTAATGAAAAAAGGACTTGCTCCTCGTGATAGAAACGGGAAAGCTGTCCAATTACACCACTTACTTCAAGAAGAACCTGGTTCTTTGGCTGAGATTTCAGAAGATTTACATAAAAAAGTTGCACACAAGCTTCGTGGGAAGGGGCAGAGTTTTAGGAATAATCCAGCGTTGAACTCACAATATGAGAATTTTCGAAAAAAGTATTGGAAGTCGAGAGTTCTGGAATATGAGAGCCTGTATCCAGTAACGTTTTAGTAATGTATGTAAGTGAGAGATGATGAACATATTTTCCGCATATGCTATCTTGATTTCATAATCTTTGGATAGTCTACGCGAATGATTCGCCCAACCGAATGTTCGCTCAACCTTCCAGCGCATCGCC
>JAQVHZ010000099.1 GCA_028695965.1 Thermoguttaceae bacterium
CAGGTAGTGTTGGGGCGATTTTGTCAAATTGTTCTCTTGTAAGTTCCATAATGAGAACAATAGCCATTTTACCCGTATTATTCAAGGGGAAATGCGAATGAAAAAATTAGCGTCAACACGCCCTAGCGTGTTTGGTTTAGCCTTGACGCCATAAGGGAAGAAAAATAACAACGCTCTCGTCAAACGGCAATTGCGTTTAACGATAGCTTCTACACGCTTGTCATTATAATTTTTTTGTAACGACTTGGCAAGCGTCGCCGCCGTTTACTTTGCCAAAAGCGCTTTTTAGAAAGAAGAAGAAAGAAGAAAAAAGAAAAGGTCTTTGAACGAGCGTTCAAAGACCTTTATGTAGGGGTCGGCGAGGGGGACCGCTTATTTGGCATATTTTTCAACGACATGGTCGATTAAGCCGTACGCTCTTGCCTCTTCGGCGGACATGAATTTATCGCGGTCCGTGTCGCGGTCAATTTCGTCCATGGTGCGCCCGGTGTGCTTTTGCAGAATGGCGTTGAGTTTTTCTTTCGTTTGGCGGAATTCCTTGACGTGGATCATGATTTCTTCTGCCGAACCTTGCGTGCCGGCAAGGGGCTGGTGAATCATGACGCGCGCGTTCGGAAGCGCGAAGCGTTTGCCCGGCGCGCCCGCGGTGAGGAGCACGGCGCCCATCGACGCGCATTGTCCGATGCAGTAGGTCGCGACGTCGCAGCTGACGTACTGCATGGTGTCGTAGATGGCCAGGCCTGCGGTTACGCTTCCGCCGGGCGAATTGATGTAGAGATGAACGTCCGATTTCGGATCGACCGATTGCAGGTATAATAGCTGCGCAACGACCGAATTTGCAATTTCAGCGTTGACGTCGGTGCCTAAGAAGACGATACGGTCTTCGAGCAGACGACTGTAGATGTCCATTGCGCGTTCTGTTCGGCCGTTGTTATCAATGACAAACGGAATAGTCGGCATATTAGTTCCTTTAATGATTGCTGCGTGTTCTTAATTCATGCGATTCGCGGACGGAACAATCAGGGCGATTTCTCGTCGCTCGCGGGCGCTTTTTCGTCTCCCTGAAACGCTTTCGTAAGCAGGTTGTCGACTATCCCGTACTCCTTCGCTTCTTCGGCGGTCATGTAGTAGTCGCGCTCGATATCCTTGGCGATTTGCTCGGCGGTCTTCCCGGTAGCTTCTGCAAGTATCTTGTTGAGAACCGCGCGTTCTTTGATAATCTCGTTCGCCTGAATTTCAATATCGGAAATTTGACCTTCGACCCCGCCCCAAGGCTGGTGGATCATGACTTTAGAGTGAGGAAGCGCGTACCGCTTGCCCTTGGCGCCCCCCGCGAGAAGGATCGCGCCGCCGCTCGCCGCCATTCCGACGCAGTACGTCGCGATCGGACAGGACAGTATCTTCATGGCGTCGTAGACGGCAAGGGTCGCCGAGACGCTTCCGCCGGGCGAGTTGATGTAGAAATTGATCTCCTTGCGGCGATTGACGCTTTGCAGGTAGAGCAATTTCATGATGAGTTCGCTTGCGGAGCCGTTGGTGATCTCGCCTTGCAGAAAGATGATGCGGTTGTCCAGTAAGAGATCGCCCAAGGTCATGCTGCGCTGACGTTGATAATCTTGGTAACCAGCCGCCATCGCTCCCATATTCCCTATGTTCAAAGGTAAATGTTCTTTGTAAAACATTGCGGTCCTAATTAAATTCTCGGTGAATGATAACGTTGCGCGTCGTCCGCGCTGGAAAAGAGCGTTTGCGCCGTTCGAGCGTCGTTGTTCGAATTGGCGCCTAAAAAAGAGACGCCGCGTTTCCGCGACGTCTCCTCTACGGATCAGTTAGAATGAAGCACAATCGGCGCCATTCGGCTTAATCTTTTGCAGTTCGTGCCGAGCCGCTTATTGAGTTCACTTGACGCGGCGCAGCATGATGCGGCTGTCGGCGACGGAGCAGCCTTTACCGGCGTCGTGGACGATCAACGGATTGATATCGCATTCTGCGATTTCAGGATGGTTGACGAGCATCGTCGCGAAGCTGAGGAGCGTCTTTTCGAGCGCGCCGACGTCTTTTTTGGGCGCGCCGCGGAACCCGTCGAGCATCTGGAAGGTCTTGATTTCGCGAATCATCCGTTCGGCAGAAATCTTTTGGAAGGGAGCAAGACGGAAAGCGACGTCTTTCCAGAGTTCCGCGTAGGTGCCGCCGTGTCCGATCATGACGAGCGGACCCTTGACGTCGCGATTGCAACCGAGGATGACTTCGACGCCCGGTTCAGCCATTTGCTCGATAAGGATCGAGTCGATTTTGGCGCCAGGAACGTTCTTCTCGACGTTCGCATAGATTTGCGCGTACGCCGCTTTGGCCGCTTCGCCCCCTTCGATGTTGAGAAGGACGCCGCCCGCGTCGAATTTGTGGACGACTTCGTCGGACATGACCTTCATCACGACTTTTCCGCCGAGCTTTTCGACGAATTCAGCGGCGTCTTCGACGCTGTTCGAGACATGGCTGGCGAGCAAGGGCAGGTTGTAGCATTCGAAGATCGAGCGGCAGTCGGCTTGCGTGAGGTACTTTTCGTCGGCGCCTTCGAGGTATTCGGCGATAATCTTGCTGGCTTTTTCGACGTCGCATTCAGCGGCGTCCATGTATTCGCGGCCGGTAACCGTACGGAGGTTCGTCAATTTAACGTAAGCTCCGAGCGCTGCGGCGGCGCTTTCCGGGAAGGAATAGTTCGGCACGCCTTGTTTGTTCAGGCGCGCGACGCCTTCTTTGACCGAGGCGGCGCCCATGAACGCGCAGACGACCGGCTTGCCGGTTTTGGCAATGACGGGGGGAAGGGCTTCTCCGATATTGTCGACGTCGGTCATCGATTGCGGGGTAAGAACGATCAGCCCCATGTCGACGTTCGGATCGGCCATGGTGATTTCGGTCGCGATTTGATATCGGTCGCTGTGCGCGTCGCCCAAGACGTCGACCGGGTTATGGATCGAGCCTGCTGCCGGCATGACTTCGACGAGCTTCGCATTCGTTTCTTCGGTAAGGGACGCGATCTTGAGTCCGCTGCGGATGGCGGCGTCGGTCGCCATAATGCCAGGTCCTCCGGCGTTGGTGATGATCGCCAAGCGGTTGCCTTTCGGTTCCGGCTGCGTGGTGTAGAGCGAGGCGCAGTCGAAGAGTTCGGCGATCGTGTCGATGCGCTGAACGCCGGACTGCGTGAAGAGCGCGTCGTAAACGGCGTCGGAACCGGCGAGCGACCCGGTGTGGCTGCTGGCGGCTTTGGCGCCTTCGCTCGAACGACCGGATTTCAAGCAGAGAACGACTTTGCCTTTTTCCCAGAAGATCCTGGTCGCGACGTCCATGAATCCTTTTCCGTCTTCGATGCTTTCGAGATAGAGGGCGATCACTTTAGTCTTTGGATCGTCGGCGAGATATTCAAGGAGTTGAGTTTCGTCGACGTCGGACTTATTGCCGATGGAGACGAACTTGCTGAATCCCATGTTGCGTTCTTCGGCGAAGTCGAGAACAGAGGTGCATAAAGCGCCAGATTGAGAAACGAACGCAAGAGAGCCGGGCATGCAGATTTTCGAGGCGAAGGAGGCGTTCAAGCCGACGTCGGGATTGATGACGCCTAAGCAGTTCGGACCGACGACCGGAATACCGGCGGCTTGCGCCTTTTGAGCCATCCGTTTTTCAATTTCCGCGCCTTCTTTACCAGTTTCTTTGAATCCTGCCGAAATGATGATGATCGCTTGGACTTTCTTCTCGATCGCTTGATCGACGACGCTTTCGACAAATTTCGCGTTGACGAGAACGCAAACGAGGTCGACTTCGCCCGGGATATCGGCCAATGTCGGGTAGGCTTGCTTGCCTTCGATTTCACCGCCCTTCGGGTTGACCGGGTAGATTTCACCCTTGAAATCGCGGATCAAGTTAAGGAGGACGTCGTTTCCGACAGTGCCCTTTTTAGCCGATGCGCCGACGACAGCGACGGACTTAGGATTGAGCATACTGTCGATTTTCGCGAAGCGTTCTTGGGACAACACGTTGCGTACCTTTCGTTTGTTTATAAGGAAGTCGAGATGGAGCGCGAGAAAGCACAGACGTCTCTCTTCTGTTCGCGCTGACTTATGCTCGTTTCGCAGCGCCGACAGCCTCGAAACATTTGCCGCATAAGCTTATTAAATTATTGTACTCTTTTTTACTTATTTGGGAATAGTTCTCGAAACTTTTTGACTTTGTTTTCTCATTTTTTGCACGCTTTGGAAAAACGACGTTAGTCTTGTTTTTTATAGCGTTGCGTTTTTAGCGCGCAGGACGGGCTAACGCGTAAGAAAGAAAAAAGACTCCTGTCTGGAGCCTTTGCAAAAATAAAACATCCCCGACTGGATTCGAACCAGCGACCTATGGTTTAGGAAGCTTTGGGAATTCCAAAAAAGCGATAAAGCCGCTTTGACGTATCTCTTGCCCCGGACGCCGTTTGTCAAAGGAAAAAGGCGACGATGCGATTCCTGAAACGAAAAACGGTGCCGGGATCGGTGACGTCAGAAACGTCATCAACGAGTACCAACGAGGAGGTTCTCACGCTGGAATTCGCAGGCCCGGAGCGTGAGGTTCTCACGCTGGAATTCGCAGGCCCGGAGCGTTTTGCCCGCTCTTTCGTTTCCCAATCCTTGCCCCTGACGCCGCGACGTTTCGCCCACATTGCGTTCCGGGGCGGAAGTCGGGATTTGGGTCAAGATCGCCCACGTTGGCCCGATTTCGCAGCCCCTCCTTGCTGACGGAGTTCAAGAAATACAAAACGGTCCTTGAAATATCGTGTAAAATTGATCCAGCGTTTCGGAAAAATCTGCGATGGCGATGGATCATAAAAATTTCTCAGGATCAGCTGGACATTAAAGCTAACTGCTACTACAATGGTGTTGGATGGTGGGTAATTTGTTTCCCTGTCGTTTTTGCCTGATTGGCCCCTGATTTTTCAAAAATCTCGTATGGGAATTTTTGAAATCCGGATTGAGTCGATATTTGGAAAGGCGAAACGCTTATCGTCCAAGGAGAGGGATTCATGAAAGTATTCCATAAAGACGCCGATTACGCCGTACGTGCCTTGCTATTCCTGGCTTTGCAGGAGAACGATGATTTCATTTCAGCAACCCGAATGGCAAAGGAACTCGGACTGCCGCTCAATTTTCTGCGTCGAATTTGCTCGACTCTGATCAAGGCGAAAATCCTTGAAGCGAGAGAAGGCGCAAGCGGAGGCGTTCGCTTGCTTCGTGAGCCGACAACGGTCAACGTCCTTGAGATCATGGAATTATTTCATGACGACTTGGAGCTTTCGGACTGCACTTTCCGAAAAGCCTTGTGTCCGAACCGAAAAACGTGCGTCCTTCGCCGAAGAATTCTCGGCATCGAAGAAAGCGTCAAACGGGAATTTCAAGCGATTACGATTCAAAACCTGATCGACGATATTACAGGACAAAAATAAAATTCGCATGGGGCAATCCTACCCCGGGCCGATGTTCGGGGCTCCATGCCTTTTTTTAACCCTACTTCCAACCCAACAAGGAGATTTGCGATGACGATGTTTTGTTTTCAATGCGAACAAACGGCGATGGGAACCGGTTGCACCAAACAAGGTGTTTGCGGCAAAAAGGATACGACGGCGACGCTCCAGGACGCCATTATCCAGACCGTCAAGGAAATCGGTTTTTACAACAACGAATTGCGGAAATCGGGCAAAGCGGATGTCGAAGCGGATCACCTGACGCTTGACCTGCTTTTTGCAACGGTTACGAACGTCGACTTTGACGACGACAGGCTCTACGAACTGTTCCAAGCGGCCAAAGCGACTGCTGAACGGCTCAAAAAAGAATCCGGCGCGACACTGCCCGGCGATGCACTGATTTCAAAAGCCGATCTCCATGCGGAGGCTTCGGAACAGAGTTTGATTGATTTGGCGCTGCAAATCCAGATGCCGAAACGCAAAGAACAACTCGGCGAAGACGTTCTTTCGCTCCAGGAGCTTTTAACGTATGGATTGAAAGGAACCGCCGCTTACGCCCACCACGCCCTGATTCTTGGCAAGGAAGATGATTCGGTGTACGCTTATTTCGCCAAGGCCCTCGCAGCATTGGCCGTCGGGAACGAAACGGTCGACGGCTGGGTCGGTCTCTTTCTGGAATGCGGGCACGTCAATCTCAAGGCGATGGAACTTCTCGACGCCGGCAACACGGAGCATTACGGCCATCCCGTCCCGACGCCGGTACGTATCACGCCGATCAAAGGCAAGGCGATTCTCGTTTCCGGCCATGATTTACTCGACTTGGAAGAACTCTTGAAGCAAACCGAAGGCAAGGGCATCAACGTTTATACCCACGGCGAAATGCTGCCTTGCCACGGTTATCCCGGTCTGAAAAAATACAAACATCTCGTCGGCAACTACGGCGGCGCCTGGCAGGATCAGAAAAAGGAGTTCCCGCTATTCCCGGGGGCGATCCTCATGACGACGAATTGTATCCAAAATCCGAAAGGGTATGAAAATCGCATTTTTACGACCGGCTGTGTCGCCTGGCCGGGCTGCGGACATATTTCGGACAGAAAAGCCGGAGAAATGAAAGATTTTACGCCGGTCATTGAAGCGGCGCTCGCCGAGCCCGGCTTTACGGAAGATGAACCGGAAAAGACGATTCTCGTCGGTTTCGGTCACAATGCCGTCTTGGGTGTCGCTGACAAGGTGATCGAAGCGGTGAAGGCCGGAAAAATCAAACATTTCTTCCTCGTCGGAGGTTGCGACGGTGCGAAGCCGGGCCGGAATTATTACACCGAACTTGCCGAAAAGATTCCGCAGGATTGCGTGATTTTGACCTTGGCTTGCGGTAAATATCGTTTCAATAAATTGGAATTCGGTGACATCGATGGAATTCCGCGTCTTTTGGACATCGGCCAATGCAACGATTCCTACTCGGCGATCCAGATTGCCGTGGCGCTGGCCAAGGCGTTTGAAACCGACGTCAATTCGTTGCCGCTGTCGATTATCCTTTCCTGGTACGAACAGAAAGCGGTGTGCGTGTTGCTGACGCTGTTGGCTCTTGGAATCAAGGGCATCAAGCTCGGCCCCTCGCTTCCGGCTTTCGTATCGCCGACGGTGCTGGACGTGCTGGTCAAGAATTTTAACGTCGCCCCGGTGTCGACCGCCGACGAAGATATTCAAGCGGCATTGAGCTGACATGCTTGTTTGAGAATCGAAATCATCCGTCCGTTTCCAATCTTACGGAGCCGTTCGCGGCTCCGTAGATTGAAATACGTTCATGATTTGCAGTCACTTTTCAATAAGGGAGAATCGCCATGAAACGCCAAATCATTAAAATCGATGATAGTTTATGCAACGGTTGCGGTCAGTGTGCCTCTTCCTGTGCCGAAGGCGCGATCCAGATGGTCGACGGTAAGGCCCGGCTCGTTTCGGAAATTTTCTGCGACGGTCTCGGGGCCTGTTTGGGCGAATGCCCCGTCGGCGCGATCTCCATTGAAGAACGGGAAGCGGAGCCTTACGACGAACGGAAAACGCTTGAAAACCTAATTCCGCAGGGCTTGAAAGTCGTTCGATTGCATTTGGAGCATTTGAAAAATCACGGGGAGCAAAAATTGTACGAAGAAGGATTGGCCGTGCTGAAAGAGAAAGGAATCGAATTGCCCGCTCTGGATTTCGTCGCGCCGTCGAAACCTTCCGGCTGTCCGGGTTCGATGGGACTGCCGATGCATACCTGTCCGTCGATGGCGGCGCCGGCGTCGGTAGGAACCGAAGGAAAGAAAAACTGGCCGATTCAACTGCACCTGATCAATCCGGACTCGGCGGCGTTCGATGATGCTGATCTTGTCATCGCGGCGGACTGCACGGCTTTTTCGCTGCCCGACTTTTACCGGCGATATACGCTGGACAAAACCTTGATCGTTTTTTGTCCGAAATTGGATTACGCGACGGAACATTACGTTGAGAAATTGGCCGCGATTTTTTCCCGGCATGACATCCGATCGCTGACCGTCCTGCGAATGCTCGTTCCCTGCTGCGGCGGCACGTCGATGATCGTCCGCAAAGCCTTGGAACTTTCAGGCAAGTCGATTTCGATCGAAGAAAAAATCATCGATTTCGACGGCATCGCCAAATCCGTTCGATAGATAAATCACATTTAGCCGAGCGTCCTGGACGCCGTCACAAGAAAGGAACACAATATGGCAAATACGTTCGAAAAAGGCATTGTCCTCAACATGCCGTCGTTGGTCGACTACTCCGAAGGCGGCGTCGTCAGCAAGCAGGTCCTCAAAAACGACGTCGGAAACGTGACGCTGTTTTCGTTCGATAAGGGACAGGGACTCAGCGAGCATACGGCACCGTTTGATGCAATGGTTCAGGTTTTGGATGGTACGGCGGAAATCCGCATCGGCGGGAATCCCTTGACGGTCAAGGCGGGCGAAACCATTATCATGCCCGCGAATGTCCCCCACGCCCTCCAGGCTATCGAACGGTTCAAGATGCTTTTGACGATGATTCGCGGTTGATTGACCGTTCCGAGACGTATTTAGCGCGCAGGACGGGCTAACGCGTAAGAAAGAAAAAAGACTCCTGTCTGGAGCCTTTGCAAAAATAAAACATCCCCGACTGGATTCGAACCAGCGACCTATGGTTTAGGAAACCATCGCTCTATCCTACTGAGCTACGGGGACTGACTACAATCAGTCTCGATATCCGTTTGGGTATTTACGTTGCCAATTATATGCGTCCCTGCACATTTCGTCAAGTCCGTATTCGGCTTTCCAGCCGAGCTCAGCGTTGGCGCGCGTCGGGTCGGCGTAGCAGGTTGCGATATCGCCGGGACGACGGCCGACTATCTCGTATGGGATCGTAACGTCGTTGACTTTTTCGAACGTTTTGACCAAGTCGAGGACGCTGTAGCCTTGACCCGTGCCAAGGTTGTAGATTTGAACGCCCGGTTCCGCTTTCTGGTACGCCTGAACGTGGCCCTTAGCGAGGTCGACGACGTGAATGTAGTCGCGGACTCCGGTGCCGTCGTGAGTTGGATAGTCGTTTCCGAAGACGTTCAGCTTTTCGCGCTTGCCGACGGCGACTTGGCAAACGTATGGCGCAAGGTTGTTCGGAATCCCCAACGGGTCTTCTCCAATTTCGCCGCTTGGATGCGCGCCGACAGGGTTGAAGTAGCGCAGGAGAGTAACGGAAACGTTCGGCTCGGCGTTGGCGAAGTCAGTGAGGATCTGTTCGATCATCAGTTTTGACCAGCCGTACGGATTAGTGCATCCGGTGGGTTCCGTTTCTTTCAGCGGCACGTTTTGAGAAGTTCCATAGACGGTCGCAGAGGAACTGAAGACGAATTTAGCAACGCCGAATTCTTTCATGAGTTCGCAAAGAATTAGTGCGGAACCGATGTTGTTGCGATAGTATTCCAGCGGTTTGGCGACCGATTCGCCAACCGCTTTGTAGCCGGCGAAATGGACGATCGCGTCGATTTGGTTTTCTTCGAAGATTTTGCGGGTCGCTTCTTTGTCGCAGACGTCCGCTTCGTACAATTTGATCGACTTGCCCGTCAATTTCTCGACGCGCTCGATCGATTTGGCGCTGCTGTTGTAGAAATTATCGACGACGACCACGTCGTCGCCGACTTCTAAAAATTCAAGGGCCGTGTGCGAACCGATGTAGCCCGCGCCGCCCGTTAAGAGTAGTGTCGCCATGTCTTTTCTCGTTTGAAGGTTAGAGCTTGCCGCAACTGCGCGGCGTCGCGGTTATTATATATTTTGCCGATAAATCGTCAAGTATAACGCTCAATCAGAACCGCATATTCGGCGAGCGTTGTGCGCGCGAAAAAGAACAAGGGCGCGACTCATAAGAATCGCGCCCTTATCGATTTGGACGTCTAGCGTTTGGTATTAGCTAGCGGTCGGACGTGTTGGCAAAGTTGGCTCCTGCGGATTACCACATACCGCCGCCCATGCCTCCCATACCGCCCATGCCTCCCATGCCGCCCATCATGCCGCCGCCATAGCCGCCTCCCATGCCGCCCATGCCGCCCATCATACCGCCGCCGCCGAAGCCGCCTCGACCGCCGCCGCCATAACCTCCGCCGCCGAAGCCCCCGCCGCCGTAGCCGCCGCCAAAGCCTCCGCCGCCTGAGCTGGTCGACCCGTCAGCGGAGTTATAGGTGAACATTTTCAGCAACTGGCTGAAGGTTGGCATCGGCGCAATGAGGACGTAGCGGCGATCGCCGGAAACGCCTGCGCTGGTCGAGAAGCCGGCGCCGAGGGAGATGTAGTCGATGACCGGCATATGACCGGGATCCGGAGTGATGTAGGTAATTTCCGGAGCTTCTTCGGCCACGACCGTCTCGTCGGCTTTGTACGAAGATTGGTACTGGTCGGCGGCGCTTTGAATCGCCGCAGATTCGCGCGCTTCGTTGGAAGCTTTTCGGCTTTGGTAAGCTACGGCGCGTTGCGCGAGCTCATGAGAAGTGCGAATTTGCAGATGGTTCATGAGCGCGGAAGCGGCCAAGAGATCTTCTTTGACTTCTTCGTTGCGGCGACCTTCGGCAAGGTTGACGCCGAAGAGCGCTTCGTCGTTGGTAAGATCGAAGACTTGCTTGGCGACCCGTTCTTTGTCGGTTCCGACGTTCGTCTTGATCGTCACGGTCACTTTGTTTTGCGCAACGGTTCCCCAGGAACGGGTAACGAGGAAGTTGTACTCGCCTGCGAAGCCCATCGGGCAGGTGTAGACGCGAGAGCGAACGCCTTCGCGGTTAGCCTCGTAGGATTTTCTCAGGTCGATAACAGGATCGGTCAGGACGCCGCCCGCGGCGGTGCGCTTTTGCGCGTACCAGCAAACAGCGTTGGTCGGCTCTTGAACGGAGAGGTCGAGTTCGGCGTCGCCGGACCAGGAGACCTCGACGACGACGTCGCGAACGCTCGCTTCCTTCAGTTGACGTTGGAATTCTTCGGCTTCGTCGGCGCGGCCTTCCTCATTCATTTTATCGATGAGGTCGAGCGCGATTTCTTCGCCTTTACTCTGGACGCTTTCGACAAGGGCGCCGTCCCAAACGACGGACGCAATCCCGACGGCGACCCATTTAAGCGCTTCTTCGTCGTTCAGTTCCTGCGCGAGCGCCAAGCCGCGGACGTACGGTTCCGGTCGAGTCGGGTAGACTTTGGAGACGTCGCGGTAGATCTTGAGCGCGCGCTCTTTCGAGCCGACCTTTTCAAGGTAGGCGGCGAGCCCCATCAGGACGATGGGATCGCTGTTGAAGTCGGCGACGGAAAGGATTGCCGTTTCAATTTCTTTTTGCGGGGCGTTTGCTTTGATAAGCGCCGCCGCGAGAGCTTCGTACATCCAGTCCGCCGCGTAATCGTTGCGGAGCGCGGACTTGATGAGCGCCGCCGCCGACGCGGCGTCAGATTTCATCAATTTGGCGACTTCAACCGCAATGCTTTCGGAGAACTCAGCGCGCGCTTTTTCGTAAGCGGCAGCTGTTTCGTCGCTAGAGCCGTTTTCGGGGACTTTCGGCGCGTTCGCGGCGATGTATGCGTCCCACTTAGCGTTCAGGTCGACGGGCGCCTGCGCGAGCGTTCCAGTCGCTTGCTTTTCGGCCTTCGCGGCTTTAGCCGCCTTCGAAGGAACAGCAAACAAGCCGTTATCTGCCGCGCCAGCAGGAGCGTCGAGGAAATTTTGCAGGATGGCGTCGTTGACTCTTCGGGCATTGTCGTTACGAGGCGCGCGGTTGGCAGGGACGTTCCACATACCGCCGCCCATGCCGCCCATGCCTCCCATACCGCCCATGCCGCCCATCATGCCGCCCATGCCTCCCATGCCGCCCATCATGCCGCCGCCCTTGCCGCCCCTCATGCCGCCCATCATCATGCCGCCGCCGCCCATGCCCATTTAGTTC
>JAQVHZ010000100.1 GCA_028695965.1 Thermoguttaceae bacterium
TCGCTAAGGGACTCAAACCGGTCGTTCCACCAAAATCCAACCGAAAAGAACCTTGGGAATACGACAAGGACGCATATAAACGCCGTAACGAAGTTGAACGATTCTTCCGAAGAATCAAGGAGTTCAGCAGAATTGCAACTCGTTATGAAAAGTTGGACATAACCTTTATAACGTGTTTGGTCTTAGCTTTCATTTTTATTATGTTACAAAACTAGTGTCAACACGCCCTAACTTAGCTCCAATTTGTCCGCAAAAATCTTTCATCTCGATCTCCTTTATGTTCAAGCGTTTTCGAAAATGACCTCCGCGTTGTGATAAAACAACGCCTCCTTTGGTTCGGCAAAAATCACCCGCAGGGAGATGCGAATGAAAAAAATTAGCGTCGCCGCGCCCTAGTATGTAAAAAAAGTTCTCCATACGCCGTTTTTGAAGGGCAAATATGCCCATACGGAAACGGAAACGTTAGATTACGACAAATAAACCGGTTATGCTGGGGGTTTTAGTGCCTCCCCAAAGTAGCTATAAAAACATAAAACACAAGAAGTTGCAAAGAAAAACCAATTACAAATAAAATTGTTCTCGCTTCTGAAAATCGAGGTTCTTTCAGGAATCTAAACAAACACACAACGCCCCTAATCGGCGTTATAATTATCACATTGATTAAAATGAAAAGAGACGAAATACCTATCGAATAAGTAATGCAACGATTAACAAAGTAGGGGACAAGGTCTTTATTGGCAGGACGCCACAAAAGAAGATGGTCCCCTATCAGCGCGCCGCATATATGCCTAAAACGGCGAAAAGAATTGCACAAATATCTAACTTAGCTCCAATATGTCCGCCAAAATTTTTCATCTCTATCTCCTTTTATGTTCAAGCGTTTTCGAAAATGACGTCCGCGTTGTGAAAAAACAACGCCTGCTTTGTCGCCTTGCTGACGCTAGCGGCGGCAAGCGCTCGCGTTTCGTCGTCTCTGATCCATTAACAACAAGGCGTCTTCAAAAGGAGACGTCTCCGACAATTAGAGCCAAGCGCGTCGGCTGCGACGCGACAAAAACCCCGTTTTCTAAAAACGATCGGCAAAAAACTTTCGCCGATTATCGTCTTTAAAGTCATCATAGACAAGACGCTGGCAGACGTCAAATAAAAAAAGCGCAAACCGCGAATTTTCGAAAAGATTTTTTCCGGACGGCAACAAAGCGACGCCCAATCAGAGTCTTCCTCGGCGTTTGTCAGTTCCGGCGAGCGTCCGCCGCTCCAAATCGCGCGCTTCCGTCAACGCTGAAAGAACCGGGCTCTAATAGCTCCAATGCCGCCAAGACCGACAAAATAAAAGATCAGCAAAGCGAGCGAAACATATTGGACTATCATTTTTAAGGTCAAGGACTCCACGCCAAATAAATCGCAGAGCCATTCATGCTCGACCGGCGAGATAAACGCCTCGATAATCGCCGCAAGGAAGAAGAGCACAAACGCCGCCGCGATCGTCGGAAACGCCTGGAACGACGCGCGGCGCATCGAATCGAGCCGAGAATACCCGCGCGTCATGACGACGCTGAAACCGATCCTCATCCCCGCCGCGGCGCTAAGGACGATCGCCGTCAGCTCAAAGGGCGCGTGCGCCGTCGTAAACTCCAGAAAATTCGCCGTTACCTCGCCGTCGATCCCAGCGCTCTGCATGTATCCAAAAATCGATCCGAGCTGGACCGCGTTGTAGATAAAGAGGAAGAGCCCCGGAACAAGCCCTAAAACGCTCAAGCCAAACGTATAAAAACCGATCGTGCCGTTGTGAAAAATATAGAGCGAAACGGAGCTGATACGCTCCAAAGGCTCCATTTTCGGAAGATAGCGATACATATATTCCATGATCTCCAGCTTCTTTTCGCCAACGATTTCAATTGCAATTTCAGGATCGGACTTGCACGCGCAAAGACAGACCAAAAAGGGACCCCAAAAGAGCGCAAGCGCGGCCCAAAAGATCGGATCGGTAATAATCCAACGCGGCGGTCCGCGTGAAATCGGATAAACAGAGCTTCCGCTTACGATAGAGACAATGATGCGCGCGCCCGACAAGATTGTTAAGATACGCGACCGTCTTGACGGGCAAATGATGCGATTCCGCGAGCGCCAAGTCGCTGCTCACGGTGCGGTACAAGCTCGTCAATTGAGCGACGTCTTCCGGGGACTTCGAACGAAATGGGTTCGAATAGGTCCCGAGAAGCTTCTCGAGCGCTTGCCAGTCCGGCTCCCGCGCCGCTATTAATTCGGAAATTGTCATCGTTTGGTCTCTCCGCGGAGCGTCTTGTTTTTCCGCTCCAGAATATTATACTATACGAGGCGCGACAAAACAACTTGCTCGCGCATTCCTTTTCCAAAATTCCACCAATTTAAAGGAACGAGCGTATGGAACCTAAAAAGTCCGATCTTGTCGACGTCGAACAAAATCTCGCGCGACTGAAAAACGCGCCAAGCTACCGTATGTCAACGCGCGATCCCGATTTCCTCGAAGGAGACGACGGAAGAGAAGCAAGGCTGCTCTCCGAGTTCCTCAAAGCCGAGAGAGCGCTCGAACATGAAAATATCGCCTCGACCATCATCGTCTTCGGAAGCGCAAGAATTCCCGACCCGAAAATCGCAAAAGAACGGCTCGACGCCGCGCGGCAAGCCGCCGACGCCGCGCCGGGAAACAAAGAGAAAGCCGAAAAACTTGAACGCGCTAAGCGAACCTTCGAGCTAAGCGAATACTACCAAATTGCAAGAGAATTTGGCGAACTAGTCGCCAGAGAAAACGACAAGTACAACGAAGTAAGGGGGCCGCGCGGAGAAGTCCGCGTCAAGAAGGACCGAGAATACGTCGTCTGCACCGGCGGAGGACCGGGCGTCATGGAAGCCGCCAACCGAGGCGCGTACGACGCCGGCGAAGCGTCGATCGGGCTCAACATCTCCCTGCCCTTCGAACAGAAGCCTAACCCGTTCGTCGCGCCGCATTTGTGCTTCAATTTCCACTATTTCGCCATGCGCAAGATGCATTTCCTGCTGCGCGCCAAAGCGCTCGTTATCTTCCCCGGCGGATTCGGCACGCTCGACGAACTCTTCGAAGCGCTCACGCTCCGACAGACCGGAAGAATGCAAGACCTGCCTATCGTCATGTTTGGACAGGAGTTCTGGGAAAACACAATCAATTTCCAAAATCTCGTCGACTCCGGCGTCATCAGCCCTCACGACCTCGACCTGTTCGTCTACGTTAAAACGGCGCGAGAAGCGTGGGAACACATCGACGCCTACTACAAAAACAAATAAATTGAACGCGCCCTATCGGCTTAGCTCGATTTCAGCGCCGCTCGCGCCAATAAAGAAGTCCCCAAGATCTTTCGAGGGGACTTTCTTCGATAGTTCTAAGGAGCGCTTGGCGCGGCGGCGGCGTCAACGTTGAAAGAAACGCGTTCGGATAACGCCAAGGACGCCAAGACCGACAAAATAGAAGACCAGCAACGCAATAGAAACGTACTTGACGATTATCTTTAACGTCAAGGCGTCGGTCCCGAGGACGTCGCACAGCCACCTGTGCTTGCCCGGCGATATGAGCGCCTCGATCCCCGCCGCCAAGAAGAACAGCACAAACGCCGTCATGACCGTCGGAAAAGCCTGGATCGCCGCGCGGCGGATCGCGTCGAGCCGAGAGTAGCCGCGCGTCATAATTACGCTGAAACCAATCCTCATACCCGCCGCCGCAGTAAGGACGATCGCCGTCAGCTCAAAGGGGCCGTGCGCCGTCGTAAACTCGATAAAATTCGCCGTGATCCCCGCGTCGACCGCCGCGCTTTGCATATATCCGAAAATAGTTCCAAGGATAACGGCGTTGTGGACCAAGATGAAGAGACCTGGAATCAGCCCCAGCACGCTCAAGCAAAAACACTTGAAACCGATCGAACCGTTGTGAAAAAGATAGTGTCCGACCGTCCATAAACGATCTATCGGCTCGACGTCGTAGAAATCCACATACATACTGCGTATATAATCTAACGTCTCCTCGCCGACAATTTGACTCGCTATTTCAGGATGCGTCTTGCAGACGAATTGGCAGACCAAATACGGAACCCAGAAGAGCGCCAGCGCGACCCAAAAGCTAGGGTCGGCGATAATCCAGCGAGGCGTATCAAACAGAGTAACGCGCGCGAAATCGGACCAGTAGAGCTTACGTTTACGATAGAGACAATGATGCGCGCGCCCGACGAGATTGTTCAGGTACTCAACCGTGTTCATCGGCAAATGATGCGATTCTGCCAACGCTAAGTCGCTGCTGACGACCCGGTACAAGCTCGTCAATTGAGCGACGTCTTCAGGGGACTTCGTTCGAAATGGGTTCGAATAGGTCCCGAGAAGCGTTTCCAGCGCTTGCCAGTCGGGCTCTCGCGCCGCTATTAATTCGGAAATTGTCATCGTTTGGTCTCTCCGCAAAGCGTCTTGTTTTTCCGTTGACGCACATTATACTATACAAGGCGGAACAAAACAACTTGCTCGAGCCCGCAATTTTTCCTCCGCGGTAAAACGGTAAGAAAAACGCGCGAATTGCGCGGCAAAAATAAGGCGCGACAAAACAAATAAATTGCGCGCGTTCCTATCGGCTTAGCTATATTTTAACGACGCTGACGCCGATAAAGAAACGTCCAAATTTTTTTCGCGGGGACTTCCTTCGACGGCGTTCAAAGGGTACAATATAGGAGGCGCGCGATAGCGGCGACCAACAATACCGCACACTAACCTCATGAACCGAAACAATAGAGAAGAGAAAAATAAAATGAAGAGCTGTTCGTTCAAACTTCGAATTCTCTCGTTCTTCACTGCTGCCGCAATCTTCGTCGCGACCAGTCCGCTGGCTATGGCTGCGGACGGAGAAGAAGCGACGCAGGAGCCCGTCTGGGTCTTGAGCTACGCGGCGTTCCTCGCTTTTGTCGGCGCCCTCGTCTTTCTGACGACGTTCTTCTCTAGACGCCGAGAAACCCTCTTGGACCACGAAGAACTCAAGAAAGTCTCAAAAATCAGGAACCAACGCATCGTTGAACGTCAGAAGGCGCGGCAATACGAACGAATTCACTCGCAAAAGAAAAGGTAGCCGTCCATGAAGAACGCCGGAAATCGTTCTAAAGGCGCGACGCCTCCGATTTCCGGCGCAATTGACCTTCCGGATATAATATGATCGCGCAAAACAACGCGTCCGATTCTAAATCGGAACTCTATGGGACGATACTGGGTTTTGCCGCGTTTTTAATCTGGGGCTTATTCCCGCTCTATTTCTATCTGCTGAAAGACGTTCCTCCGCTCGTTACGCTGGCGTTCCGCGCCGTCTTCACGACGGTCGTGCTCTTGCCGGTCGTGCTGATAAGGGGCAAAGGACCTCAGATTATTGCGACGCTGCGTCAGCCTAAGCTAGTCGCGGGCTTATTTGCAACGATGGCGTTGACCGCCGCCACTTGGGGGCTCTTTATCTGGCTCGTCGCGATCAATCATACGCTCTACGCGAGCCTCGGCAACTATATTTGCCCGCTCATCAACGTCCTTTTTGGCGCGTTCTTCTTTCGAGAACGGCCGCGCCTCTTCGCGTGGATCGCCATTGCGCTCGCCGCGATCGCCGTCGCCGTCTTCGCGATCGGCGTCGGACGGCTCCCGTGGGAAAGCGTCGTCGTCGCGCTCGTCTTCGCGGTCTATTCGCTCCTGCGCAAGGCGCTGAAAGTCGATTCGACGACCGCGCTCAGCGTCGAGACCCTTTTCGGACTCCCGATCGCAGTCGCGTTCATCCTCTATTCGGTCTGGGCGCCGACTGTTAAGCCCAACTGGTCGACCGACGCGCGCGCGTTGGCGCTCCTTGTCGGCGGGGGCGCGTTGACGGCGATCCCCCTGCTCCTCTTTGGTTCCGCGGCGGTAAGGATCAAGCTGTCGACCCTTGGGCTCGTAACGTACCTTTCCCCGACCGGTCAGTTCCTGTGCGGCGCGTTCGTCTTTAAGGAGCAAACGACGCCCTATCAGTGGATCAGTTTCGTACTCATTTGGGTCGGGCTGACGTTTTTCACCATCGACTTATTCCGCGCGGAAAAACTCGCGCGAAATTCCCTTTACCCAGGCAAATAATCATGGGCGCTATCAGAACATACAAACCGGTCCTTCTCCTAATCGCCGCGTTCGGCGTCTCGGAAGAAGCGATCGCGCTCGGAAAAGAACGAGCCGAAGAAGAATTCGGCGCGATCGCGATGGAAAGTCCGACCTATCAATTCGAGGACTTCACCCGATACTACGACAAAGAAATGGGACCCGCGCTCCCTAAAAGGTTCTGGGTCTTCGAAAAGCTCGCCGACCCCGGAAAACTCGCCGACGTCAAGATCCAAACGAACGCGTGGGAAAAAGAAATCGGCGCCAAACTCTTCCAGGAACAAAAGGTTCAAACGGCGCGCCCGCTCAACTTGGACCCCGGCTATATCGAGCTCGGCAAATTGGTCCTGGCGTCTACCAAAGACCACGCGCACCGCATCTGCCTGCGCGACGGAATCTTTGCCGAAACGACCTTGATGTACGCGCAAAAAGCATGGAAGGCGCTCCCATGGTCCTACGCCGATTACCAAGACCCAAAAAACCAAGAGTTCTTCTCTGAATGCAGACTCTATCTGAAAAAGAGGTTCCAAGAAGAACAGATCGGCAATTGACCCGGCGGCGTCACGAAGGAAAAGACGGTCCAGGACTTGTCGAATTTTCGTTAAAGAGTATAACCAAAGATGAAAACGCGGGAAAACACTATCTAAAACGCTGGGAAAAGAGCGTTTGGTAAGAGTATCACGATAAGATCAGAACAGGATTAATTTATGGCGAAATCGCGTAAGAAGTCGGCGGGAGCCGTTTTTGACGACGCAACGGGACCTGTCGCCCTCTCTCCCCAAGACGAGCGAACCCTCGAGAGCATTCACGACCTGGCCTCGAAGATCATGACCCACGTCGAAAAAGACGACGACCCGACCCTCGATATACCGACCCGGTCCCTCGGAAACGTGTCGTTCAACCAAAAGAAGCGCGTCTTGGAGATGGGCTCCAAAACGACAAGCCGCGAACTATTCAATCTCTCGCAAGCCAAAAGCTTTATGCAGACCGCGCTCGTCGCGTCCGGCGCCAAACGGCTCATCGAAATGGGCAAGACGACCAGCATCCGCGGACTCTACTATATGCTCAAGCACGACATTAAGCCGAGCAAAGAGCCGACTTTCTACAATCAGGGAGAATGCGACCCGATCATCGAAGACTGCGAAGTGATCCTCGAAGCGCTCCGCGAAGAGCTGCACCTCTTCGCCGACAAGCGCGGAGACATGGTCGGCAACGTCAAAATTGTCGACAGCGGCGACGAAATCGACTGCTCCCGCATGGGCTCCGGAGGATACGCGATCCCTTCGATCGTCGAACCGTCCGTCATTCAGTTCAAAGAATGCAAAGCGAAATTCGTCTTGCACGTCGAAAAAAACACCGTCTGGCAGCGCTTCAACGAAGACAAATTCTGGAAGAAACACAACTGCATATTGACGCACGGAAACGGACAGCCGCCGCGTGGAGTAAGAAGGCTCCTTAACCGGCTCCACAGCGAGCTCGGGCTACCAATCTACTGCCTCTTAGATAACGACCCGTGGGGATATTACATCTATTCGGTCATCAAGCAAGGCTCGATCAACTTAGCCTACGAATCCGAACGCATGGCGACCCCAGAAGCGAAATTCATCGGCGTGCGCAGCCGGGATTTCGAGCGCTGCGGGCTCTCCGAAGGCGTGAAAATCTCGCTCAGCGATATCGACCGCAAACGCGCTAAGCAGATCGCCGAGTACCCCTGGTTCGCCCATAAAAAAGACTGGCAGAAGGAAATCGACCTCATGTTGAACAACGGGTTCAAGCTCGAAGTCGAAGCGCTCGTGAGCCGAAGCATCAGCTACATGACCGAAGAGTACGTTCCAAGGCTCCTGAAAGAAGGAGATTTCCTCGACTGAGCCAAGAAGGCAAGAATGACAAGAGACCTCGTCGGAACCCCCGGCGAGGTCGTTGCGTTTGTCTGCGTTTCAGCCGTGAAACGACCGACTAATCAATTCGCGCTCAGTTCGCGTTCTCGTTCTTGCGAAGAACGCCCGCGTCCACGAGTTTGTCGATGAGCTGCTGCATACTGTTGAACGCGGCCAAGAATCCTTGCGGCGGCATAATGACGCGGAAGCACGGTTCCGGAGTGGGAGCGGCTCCCTCGGCCCCCGGCTGAAGCGTGACGAAATCAAAACGAACCATATTGCCCGCGAAATGGATCTGACCAACGCCGTCGACATAATATTCTTGTTTCATTTGTGCGTTCTCTTTCTAAAAAAGTAGTCTCGATACAGGATGCGTTGCGATAACTCGCGTCGCGCAATTCGGCGTCGACGCCCCGTTAGCGCCCTGCGCCGACCCATTATAGCAACCATAATGGACCCGTTCAACAGTTTTGTCCCTCATTTTGACCATTTTTCTCGAAATTCTGGCAATTTAGGCAAAAAGATTCTTTAATAAGAGCCGTTTTTGCGAAAAGAGTTCCAAGAAAATAGAAAATAACGGCGATTCTTCGCTGAAAAACAGCGCGCCCGACGCAATTTCCACACAAGCCCCGATCGCGCAGTCCCCGTCCTTCCAACAGACGGGGAACTGCCTCGTTCAAGCGGCTACGCCCCTTCGTTGGCTTGCCGTTTCTTCTTCCTCCTGCGCAGAACGACGACGCCCAAAACGATCAATAATCCCAACCCTATTCCAACGATCCAGAGCTCGTCGTCGTTCGACGGCGAAAAACTGCGGCGCGGAAAATCGTCGGCCGTGATGCGATTAATATCGTAGATATTGCCAGGCGGAACCGACGCCATTCCCCGCACGGGAATCTCGGGGTCGAGCTTCACGGCGAAATCTTGGTCGCTGGGCGTCCGATCCCCAATATCTTCGCTCTTCCATTCCGAGACAAACCAAAAGTCCTTCTCCTCGCCCCAGACTGCCGCGGGCCCGTCGACCGACCGGACGACGGACGGGACCATGATCCCGCAAGACTCCTTCCATTCCTTCACCGTAACCTTTTCGTCCAAAATGGGGTCGGCTCGTCCGGCAGAAAGGCGCTTAAAACGACTTGTTCTATCCGAGGATATTCTCCGCCTGTGTCGACGAACGCCTGTTTAGTATAGGCGACGACATATTTGTTGGCAGAATTATAATAATCTTCTTTCTCCGAGCCCTTCGACGTCAGCAGGACTTGCCCGTTGTCAAGCGTTTCCATTGAGGACGATTCGTTGAGATAGAGGCCCCATGGCGTCTCGTTAATAGAATCGATGGAAAGACAAAAGGGAGTGTTCAGGTTGACGAGCCCTCCAATGTCTGGATCGATCGAGCCCTTTGAATTGCGACCTAACTGGCCGACAATTTGGTCTCGGCGACACGGATCCGGCCCAACGAGCAGACAGTACTTCTCGTTGGCGCTATGCTCGATGAAGCGCAGGGCGCGCTCGTCGCCGTCGAGCGTGTTCGGCGGATCCCCATAAGCGACGCGCAGACGATAGGCGCCCCCTTTCTTAGCGATAAGCCCCCGAGCCGCCAGAACGACGGTCCCCTCCGAAGAGGCCTCGTTCAACGCTTCCTCTTCTGATAAGAACCGCGTGCGCGTGTACGTGTAGTTTCCAAAAAGCTCCGCGTTTTTTAACCACGCTCTCCTGCCCTCTTCGATGCTGTTGTACATAGCTAGTTCAGGACTAAGCTCTTGGGGAATCGTACCTTGCGCCGATCCCAAGGACGCCGCGCAGACGACGCCGATAAAACTCGCTAAAAATGGCATGAGGTTAATTAGACGCTTCATCATTGTCTCTCCTCGTCAAAGAATCTATGTACAACCTCTCCAAAGCCGCCCAAGCAGACGCCGCGCCAAACTGAGCGGCTGTTGAAGCGCTCCTCGCGCCCGACGCAAAAACGCCAATCTGTTACTAACGGGCTCCCGTTCTTCAAGAAAGGGAAACAGCTTCGTCTCATTCGGACGACTTAACCTCTTCGCCGCCTTGTCGTTTCTTCTTCCTCCTGTGCAGAACGACTGCCGCCGCGACGATCAGCGCCAACCCCAACCCTATTTGACACAACCAGTCAACGCCGCCCTCGTCGTCGTTCCCTACGACGTCCGCGAGCGAACTTCCACAAGGCGGCAAATAATCGTCGTCCGTGATGCGATTAATATCGTAAATATTGTCGGGCGGAACCGTCTTCATCCCCTGCAAACGAACCTAGGGATCAAGTTTTATCGCGAAATCTTCATCGCTCGGCAAGCGATCCCCAAGGTCTTCGCTCTTCCACTCCGAGACAAACCAATAATTCTGCGGCTCTCCGCCAATCCGCGCGGGCCCGTCCACCGACCGGATAACGGACGGGACGCTGATCCCGCCGGAATCTTTCCATTCCTTCACCGTAACTCGTCTAGTCCAAAATGGAGTCGGTTCGTCTAGTTGAAAAGCGCTCACGATCGTTTGGACTATCTGAGGATATTCTCCGCTTGTGTCGACGAACGCTTCTTTTATAAAGGTAGCGTAAGTTCCGCCGTCATATCGACGAGGCCTGAGCGCTTCGCCCTTAAACGTCAAGACGACGTGTCCGTTGTCAAGCGTTTCCATTGAGATTGCTTCGTCAAGATTGAAATCCCACATCGTCTCGCTTATTGGGTCGAAAGAAAGACAAAAAGGAGTGTTCATGTTGACAAGCGCATTAATTTCCAGATCGATCGAGGCCTCTTCACGAGAGGCTAACCATCCGATAACTTGACCTGGGCTCTCTGAATCTGGACCAACAACTATCTCGAACTTCTCATTGGCGGCTTGGTCAATAACACGCAGGGCGCTCTCGGCGCCGTCGAGCGTGTTCGGAGGGTCGCCATAAGCGATGCGAAAACGATAGGCTCCGCCTTTCTTAGCGATAAACCCCCGAGCCGCCAGAACGACGACCCCCTCCGAAGAGTCCTCGTTCAACGCTTCCTCTTCTGATAAGAACCGCGTGCGCGTGTACGTGTAGTTTCCAAAAAGCTCCACGTCTGCCAACCACGCCTTCCTGCCTTCTTCAACTCTTTGATGCATAGCCTGCTCAGGACTGACGTCGCCGGAACCGGCGTCTTGCGCCGATCCCAAGGACGCCGCGCAGACGACGCCGATAAAACTCGCTAAAAATGGCATGAGGTTAATTAGACGCTTCATCATTGTCTCTCCTCGTCAAAGAATCTATGAACAACCTCTCCAAAGCCGCCCGAGCAGGCGCCGCGCCAAACTGAGCGGCTGTTGAGGCGCTCCTCGCGCCCGACGCAAAAACGCCAATCTGTTACTAACGGGCTCCCATTCTTCAAGAAAGGGAAACAGCTTCGTCTCATTCGGACGGCTTAACCTCTTCGCCGCCTTGTCGTTTCTTCTTCCTCCTGCGCAGAACGACTGCCGCCGCAACGATCAGCGCCAACCCCAATATGCCGAACCCTATTCCAGAGATCCAGGCTCGGGCGTCGACGTCCCCGTCGTCCGTGATCGAGTCTCTATAAGGCGGCGAATAATCGTCGTCCGTGATCTGATTAATATCGTAGATATAGTCGGGCGGAACCGTCTTCATCCCCTGCAAACGAACCTCGGGATCAAGTTTTATCGCAAAATCTTCATCGCTCGGCAAGCGATCTCCAATGTCTTCGCTCTTCCACTCCGAGACAAACCAATAATCCTGCGGCTCTCCGCCGATTCGCGCGGGCCCGTCCACCGACCGGATAACGGACGGGACGCTGACCCCGCCGGAATCTTTCCATTCCTTCACCGTAACTCGTCTAGTCCAAAATGG
>JAQVHZ010000101.1 GCA_028695965.1 Thermoguttaceae bacterium
GTTCAAGATCGCAATCGACGATTGTTTGGCAAAGCTTGAAACCGACTATAAGAACGACGTCATGTCGATGATGACATTAAATTTTCAAACGTTTGAAAAGGATAACGTACTGGCATTGTGAAGTATAATATAGGGGTCGTTGCGGTGCAACCCAAGACGACTTCCTGTTTTAAAACCGTTTCAGTATCACCCCGTGATAACGTCGACGTTAATCAAACACGCCGACTGTTAAGGCATTTTTCTTAAAAGGAGCGTCCTGATGAAACACACGTATTTTGTGCGTAAGGCGGATCGCAACGCCTTTACGCTCGTCGAACTCCTCGTCGTTATCGCCATCATCGGTATCTTGATTGGGCTTCTCCTTCCAGCAGTCCAAGCGGCGCGCGAAGCGGCGCGTCGTATGCAATGTACCAACAACCTTAAACAAGTCGTGTTATCGATTCAGAACTATCACGACGTCAATGGAACCTGCCCTCCGCTCGCCACGACCTACAACAACTACTCGTTCGCGTGGCCTGATTTCTGCCTGTCGATCGGCGTGAAAATCTTCCTCCTTCCCTTTATGGAACAATCGGCGATTTACGATCTCTTTGACGCGGACTCGAAAGTCGTTGCCGGCGGATCGTCCTATGCGTGCGGAAGCGCGCCGGGTGGATACGCTGCGTGGACCTATCAAGTGAAGATTAACACGTACATCTGCCCGTCCGACGGTAAGACGACGAGTATGGAAAACAAAGACACGACCCCCTATACTACAATGGGTAAGTCGAACGTTGTCTTCTGCCTCGGCGACTCTCCGCGCACTGCGTGCTATAACGACAGATGGGATAGCCGCGACCGCAATCGGTCCTCCGCGCGAGGTATGTTCCGCATCCAACAGTGGCGCAATCTAGCCTTTGCCACCGACGGCACGACCAATACGATCGCCGTCTCAGAATGCTGTTCCGGCGACAACTTTGAACCGGAGGTCAAGGGTGGTCTAGCCGTTGTCTCGCAACTCTCCCCCAATGGACACGGCGGCGACGTCAACGTCGGCAACTGCTTGCTCTACGCTACCCGAGCAGACGATCCAAACACGATTCAAACTCCGTCGAACACTTGGCGCGGAACGCACTGGCCCGACTCCCGAGCCGCAAGCGCTGGTTTCTCCTGCAACCTGCCCCCGAACTCCCCGGCGTGCATTTGGGCTAACGCCACTCCTTGGATCGCTGGCGGTGTGCAAAGCTACCACTCCGGCGGCTGCAACGTCGGTATGCTCGACGGCTCGGTCCGGTTTGTCTCCGACACGATCGACACGGGCAACTTAAACGCCGACCAAGTCCTTTCCGGCAAGAGTCCGTTTGGCGTCTGGGGCGCTATGGGGTCTCCTAGAGGCGGCAAACGACCAGTAGCAACTAACGAACCACCAAAGAGCGCGCGGCTCTGCCGTTTCCAGCGACGCCTTGAACGTCGAGTCGGGCGCTCTCAACCGTCAATTTTGCAATGGAAATACTATGAAAAGAATACTAATAGCGACGCTCTGCGTTGTCCTTGTAGCGACGTTGACGTCATGCAAGAAAGAGAGTCGTCCGGAAGGTATGCCGGATCTTTTTCCTTGCTCCATTAAAATCATTCAAGACTCCGCGCCCCTTGCTGACGCGCAAGTCTCAATTGTATCAAACGACCCTCAAATCGCGCGCTTTCCATGCGGAGGGAACACGAACTCCGAGGGAATCGTCCAATTGAAAACGATGGGATTCAACGGCGCGCCCGAGGGCTCTTTTAAAGTCGTCATCTCGAAAATTGAAGCGCTGAACCAGCCTACGAGTTACGAAGAAGCGCAAAAGTTCGAAGAGGAAGGAACGGAAGAAGAAAGTTTCGACCTCGTCGAACGTCAATACGGCGACTCGTCGTCGACGCCCCTTTTAATCGAAGTCCAGCGCTCGAACCCTGCTCCTATTGAGCTCGACGTCGGAAGCGCCGTTCGCATTTCGCGCGCCGACTTAATGAAATGATTGAGTTGTCGTTTAACTTGATATGCGACGTTTCCCCTTCACAACCTGGAAAGGCATTTTATGACTAACCTCAACCGAAGAACATTTTTGAACGCAAGCATCCTGGGGACGCTCGGCGCGATGACGACCGCCGCCTATGCGAACGGACAAGATAAGCCGAATATTCAAGGGTTCGACCAAACGGAAACCGACATTGACGAATCCCAAGTCTGGAACCCGATCAGCGACCGCAAGATCCGGGTCGGAATCGCCGGGTACGGCGCGTGCCAATTCGGCGCGCAGTTCGGGTTCCAAGATCATCCGAACGTCGACGTCGTCGCTGTAACCGACCTCATCCCCGAACGGCGCGACGGGCTCGCCAAAGCGTGCCGGTGCGAAAAAACCTACGACTCGCTCGAAGAAATGGTTACCGACGACAAGATCGAAGCGGTCTTCGTCGCCACCGACGCGCCGAACCACGTCAATCACGTCGTCGCCGCAATGAAAGCGGGCAAGCACGCCTGCTCCGCCGTGCCCGCGTTCTGGGGCGGCGAGCCGGAACAAGCGGATATGCTCTACGAAGCGGTCAAATCGTCCGGCTTGAAATACGGTCTGTTCGAGACGAGCGCCTACCACGACGACGTCTACGCCGCGCGCAAAATCTACCAGGCCGGCGGGTTCGGCGAGATCGTCTACATGGAAGGCGAATACCTGCACTACGCGCCCGTCTCCACCGCGTCCTACAAGAACTGGCGCGTCGGCATGCCGGTCATGTGGTACCCGACCCACGCGTCCGGATACTACACCTGCGTTACCTTCGGCAGCTTGACCGAAGTGAGCGCGATGGGCAAGCCGAGCACGAACTTCTATCGTCAGCCGGAAAACAACGCTTACGGAAACGCCTACGGGACCGAAGTCGGGCTCTTCCGGACCTCCGAGGGCGGCATGGCGCGCCTGCTCGTCAGCTTCGACACGCCCGGCTGGAGCGGCGAAGTCGGACGGATGCGCGGACAACTCGCCTCCTACGCCGAACAGAGCAAGTACAACGGAGCCGTCGAAGAGTCCAGGAAGATCGTCGACAAGCTGAACTTGCGCAAGCCCGCGCTGCCGCCGAGCGTCGGTTCCGGCGGCCATGGCGGCTCGCACGGACACTTGATGAACAACTTCGTCGAAGCGATCCTGAAAGACGAGACGCCGCTCGTCGACGTCGCGTGCGCGATCAACAGCACGATGTGCGGGGTCGTCGCGCACCAATCGGTCCTGAAAGACGGCGAACTCCTCAAAATTCCGCAGTACGCCATGTGGAGCTGAGCGTTCGCTCGACTTGACGCGCATAGAGTAAGAAAGCGCCGACGTCTCGTTATAGCGACGTCGGCGCTTGTTTTGTCTGTTGTCAAATTGGCAAAAAGTGGTAGCATAAGGCTCTTGAAAACAGAGGCGCGCAGTCGGCGCGCTGAGCCAACGCAACGCGCGGAAAAGAAAATGCCCGCTGAAATTCAAAACGCTGTTCTAAAATTCGTAAGCGCCGTAAACGTCTATTTGAGCGACTATATCCTCATTTTCTTGCTCGTCGGCGTCGGTCTGTGGTATACGATCAAAACGCGGTTCGTTCAGGCGCGCTATTTCGGCGAGGGCTTGCGCAGAGTCTTCGGCAATATAAGCCTGAGAGGGAAAAAACAAGAAGCCGGCATGAGTTCGTTCCAGGCGCTCGCGACCGCGCTTGCCGCCCAAATCGGCACGGGCAATATCGTCGGCGCGTCGGGCGCTATCCTGACCGGCGGCCCCGGCGCGATCTTCTGGATGTGGGTGATCGCGTTCCTTGGCATGGCGACGATCTATGCCGAAGCGCCCCTCGCGCAGACGACCCCGTCTACTACATTCGATACAAATTCCAAGGCGCCTTCGGCAAGTTCCTGGCGGGCTGCTTCGCGAGCGTGGCGATCCTGGCGCTCGGGTTCATGGGCGCTATGGTTCAGTCGAATTCTATTGCCGAATCTTTCGAAACGGCGTTTAGCGTCCCGTCGTGGCTCGTTGGAATTATCTTGGTTATTCTCTGCGGGTTCATTTTCCTGGGAGGCGTCCAGCGCTTGGCGTCCGTTACCGAGAAGCTCGTCCCGGTCATGGCGGTTATTTTCTTAGCGGGCGCGATCTTCGTCTTATTTGAGCGCGCGCAGTATCTCCCCGCTACCTTTGCGATGATCTTCAAATATGCGTTTGCGCCGCAAGCGATTATCGGGGGCGGATTCGGAACCGCGCTGAAAATCGCGGTCTCGCAGGGCGCTAAACGCGGCCTCTTCTCCAACGAGGCGGGCTTAGGCTCCACCCCGCACGCCCACGCGCTCGCAAATGTCGAAAAACCGCGCGACCAAGGCTGCGTCGCGATGATCGGCGTCTTTGTCGACACGTTCGTCGTCCTGACCCTGAACGCGCTCGTTATTATCTGCACGCTCTACGCAGAAGGCGGCCCGCTCGACACGGTTATTTTGGAGAAATTACCGAAACCGTCTCCAAGACGAATCTGGCGCAGCTCGCGTTCGGATCCGTCATGGGCGCGTCGATCAGCTCGAAATTCGTCGCCGTGTGCCTGCTCTTCTTCGCCTTCTCGACCATTCTAAGCTGGAATCTATTTGGAAAGATCAACGCGGTCTATCTGTTCGGCAAAAAAATCGCGCCGCTCTACGCGATCATAGCGCTCGGGTTCATCTTCCTCGGCTCCGTCGTCTCAAACGATCTCGTTTGGGAACTCACCGATATGTTCAACAACCTCATGGCGATTCCTAACGCGATCGCGCTCGTCGCACTGACGAGCGTCGTCGTCGCGCGCGCCAGAAAACGCTGAACGGCGCGGCTGCTCGCCCCTGTAAGAAACGCGCCGCCGACTGCAGACCGTTCAACGCGCCCAGCCTAAGGAAACAAACCGCGACGTCCTCTAACAAGGGCGCCGATCATGGCGAACGTCCGGCGCCTGGCGACAAAAAAGAGCCCCCAACCTTACCGATCAGAGGCTCTTGCTTTTCAAGCGCGGACTAGCCGCAATTACATCATCGACCCTGCGACGCCGGTCCCAAAGCCCAGCTGGTTCTGAGAACCGTCGTAGCGGCTGAGTTCGCGCGCGTCTTCTTTGACTTCACGCACCGTCATCAAGCCGTTAGGCTCGAGGACGATCACCTTGCCCGGCGAAGTGTAATCGCTTGAAGCGCTGATCTTATTGCCGCCCAGCGCGTCGACGACGCACACGTTCGAAATGTGGTTGACCGCCTTAGAGCCCTTCCTAGGCCCGGCGCCTAACCCCATCATATCGGCGGTCATAGCGCCGGCGACATTGACCGGATTATGGGATTGGCCCGTGAAGTTCGCAACCTGACCGCGCTTGAGCGACAGGTCCTGAACGATCGACTCGGACGCGTCCTCATAGTCAAAGTAGACGGACGAAAGCGTGATGCGCGGCTCTGCGCCCGGGCGCGTCGGCGCTTCTACTTTTTGCGCAAAGACGCGCGAGACTTAGCCCAGGGAGACCGGATTGGAAATTTCGCTGAAATCCGACTCGATGAGGTTGGCTTTTGAAGCTTCAGGGTCTTCGACAAACCGTTCTTCAACGCCGTAGTTCGGATTAGCAAGCAGGAGCTTAACGCGATAGACGTAGGTCTTGTCGGGCTCGACGTCGAAGTCGAAATAGCGGAAGAGGTAGTACTCGACGGACGCCGTTTGTTGGATTCGAAGACGAGCTCGAGTAAGAGCGTCTTGATTCATCATCCATTCGTTTCCAGCGCCGCCGGCGCCTGCCATGCCGCCCATGCCGGTCATGCCGCCAGAGCCGCCCATACCGCCAGAAACGCCCATGCCGCCAGAGACGCCGCCCGCCATGTCGCCGCCCATCATGCCGCCTGCCATGCCGCCCATCATGCCGCCTGCCATGCCGCCCATCCCCATCCCCATGCCGCCGGCGCCGGCGCCTGCGAACGGATCGCGATCAAGCAAGTCGCTTTCGTTGAACTGCTTCATCTCTTCTTGAAGCTCGTTCCACTGCTTCAGCTCTTCGGACTGAACCTTGATTTGGTCGGTCGAATTGAGCGGGATATGCGGCAAGTTGGCGACTTCTTCGCCAAACGGTTTGTTTGCCATCGGCGGACAGCTCATCGCCATCGGCGGGAAGCCGGGGACCGTAGGAGCAATATAGCTATAACCGACTTGGTCGTACCCTACGCCCGACCACTGGTTGTTTTCCTTACGCATCGCTTGTAAAACGTTGACTTCGGTCCAGGTTGTCGAGCCGTCAGGGCCAACGACGCCACGTTCGAGCTTGAAGTAGGTATAGCGAGGCTGGTCTCGGACGTCGTCGGTGTACTGCGCCGTGCCCAAAAGGCTGTTGTAGACTTCCTGTTGCGCGCGGACCGGAATCGAACCGGTCAAGGTAACCCATCTGCGGCCTTTTAGTTCGCCGACCGAGCCCATGCCGCCAGACATACCGCCTGCGCCGCCCATACCGCCCATGCCGCCCGCGCCGCCCGCGCCGCCCATACCGCCCATGCCGCCCATGCCGCCTGCGCCCGCGCCGCCCATATTGCTCGCGGAGATCTCGTTGTACATGATGGCGCCGATGCTGGCCGTCGCTTTCAAGTTGACGAGCGGAAGAGGCTTGATGTTCGGACGCTTGACTTTATCCGGGAACAAAGACTGCTCCCAACGGACGTCCGTTTCATAAGCGGTAACTTTAACGCCGTTCTTGATGAGTTCGGAATATTTGTCGTATTCAAAGACGATGATCGATTCGTCAAATTCTTTCGGCGATATGTCGCTGTTTCTAATGTTGTCTTCAGCGCGCGTCGACGATTCGTTAATCTGGCTCGCGGTCAACGTGAACTTATCAAGACCGCCGCCCATGCCGACCAACGCGACAAAGAGAAGGACCCCGACGGCCAAAATAATCACTTCGCCGTGGAGAAGGAAAAAATTATATTCGTTTGCGCCCGTGTCTCGCTTCTTCGGCTTACCTTTGGACGCTTTCGGCGCCTTTGGAGCCTTCTTGACTTTGGCTTTTTTGGCTGCTTTATCTTCTTTTGCTTTCGCGCACATGGCGTTTCCTATTATTCTCTATATTGCTGTCGATAACAAATTTTGAAGAGTCGGTCTCGGTCGTTGGCGGTCCGCGCTCGGCGGAGCGCCAACGGAGCCAAAACTTACGTCAAGTCGCGCTGGCAGGAGCCGCTGCGCCCGCAGGCGTCGCGTCCCCAGCGGGAGCAGGCTGTGCAGGAGCGGTCGGTTCGGTCGTCGCGCCCTCGTCGGTCGCGGCGGCGTCTTCCTCGGCGCCTTCCTCGGCGTCTTCGGCTGTTTGATCCTCTTGCGCGCTGTCGATGATCGATTGCGCTTCGGCGTCCGCCTCTTCGGCAGAGGCGCCAGTGGCGAAGTTCGCTTCATTCGGTTCGTTATAGATATTGATCACGCCATAAATCTCAACGCGAATGGCGTCGGCGCCATATTCCGATTGGCTCAGCTCGGAGCGGCCAATCTCGACGCCGCCCATGCCGCCGCCCATGCCGCCGGTTCCGCCCATGCCGCCCATGCCGCCCATGCCGCTCATACCGCCCGCGCCGCCCATCGCGCCGCGCGCGCCTCGAGCGCCGCCAGCCATGCTGCCGGAGCCGCCCATTGCGCCGCCGCCGGAAACGCCGCCGCCCATACCGCCGGAACCGCCCATCATGCCCCCGGAGCCGCCCATCATGCCGCCCATCATGCCCATCATACCCATGCCGTCGGCGCCAGCCTGACTTTCAACCGGCATCACAAACGGAATATTGTTGTCCGGGCAAATTCTCAGGTGCCTCACGTCGATCGGCATCGTGCTGTTTGCGCAGCTTGCGAGCAGTTCAGGAATCTTGCGTTGATCGATAATAACCTTCAGACAAATAGGCATCTTGTTAAATTCAGCAAACGGAGGCTTGTCGTCCGCCATGAGCGGCTGGTCTTTTTTGCCGTCTTTATCGCCGACATAACGGCCAATAATCAACTTTTGCAGCGCTTGCTCTTCGGCAGAGCCGGAGAGAAATTCCATACCCGCGCCGCCCATCGCGCCGGAGCCCATCGCGCCAGAAGCCGCGCCGCCCGCCGCGCCCGACCCCGAAGCCATCATATCGCCGCTGCCGCCGGAAAGACCGCCCATCATGCTCGTCGCGCTCGCCCCGGTAAGGTCGCCGATCGTTTGCGACAGGGTCGTAAATTCAATCGCGGCGTTTTGACCAATGAGCAACTGTTCGATGCACTTGACCGGCGCCCGAGAGATATTGTCGACATATTCCTCATTTGCGGAGTTCGTCGCGGCGACGACGCGAAGAAGCGCTTCATAGACCCAAAGAGTCTCTTGCGCGTACCAAACTTCGATAGAAGTCGGGCTCGCCGTTTGTCCCCAGGTGGGCAAGCCGTATATTTCAGGATCCAGCCAATCGACGTTGCCGACGATGCGGCGACGTTCTTTATAAGAAGGCAGACCGGGATAGACCCTTTGCGACCATTCCGGAGGTTCGACAAAGTTCCCGCCCATGCCGCCGGAACCGCCAAGTCCGCCGGAGCCAAAACCGCCGCCGACGCCGCCAGAAACGCCGCCAACGCCGCCGGTGGGGCGCGCGCCGCCCATGCCGCCCATGCCGCCTGCGCCGCCCATGCCGCCTGTCATGCCAGTAGCGCCAGCCCCAAGTTGTTCAAGAGAGGTGCCGGCTGTTTGCAGAACAGCGGGATCATAGCCGTCGCCGGGAATAGCGCCAGGACCGCTCGACATACCGCCGCCCATCATGCCGCCCCCAGAGACGCCGCCGCCAGAACCGCCCATGGCCCCTCGAGCGCCGCCGCCGGAAACGCCGCCGCCCATCATGCCGCCGGAGCCGCCCATCATGCCGGCCGCGCCGCCCATCGCCGCAGTCGAAATCGCTTGATAGATCGACTGGAGTTGGGAGTCGTTGACGCCAAACATGATGTGGGTTCTCGGATCCATGATCAACGGATCGACGTCGCGGTAGTACGGCTCAGGTTCTGCAACCGCCTTGATTTCGTCGCGCAGTTGGCTGTCTTTAAAGTTAGTAACAAGGTCTTTCTTGACGTCGTAAAGGAACACGTCCCTAACAGGCGATTTCGGGTTTTCAGGATCGGAATAGACCGCGACGTAGGTAAACGAGTTGCCGTCGGCGTCCGTCCCGATGTAGACGGGCCAGAACTGCTCTTGAAGCCCTTGAACGCCGAGGAAGCTCATCTCGTTCTTCTTCAAGAGCTTGTATTCCTTCACTTGACAGCGACGACGATTCATACCGACGAGCATATCAGGAAGGTGATTCGCAATGAAAAAGCCGTAGTCTTCGAGCAAGTACGGCTTGCCGACCCCGATCGGATCGCGGAACTTCAATTGGTTTTCAACAAGATCGAGGAACTCGCGAGAGAGCTGGAGAGGCCAACGGTTGCGAATCTTTTGATCGCGATACATCAATTCCCAAGAGGCGAAAACGTTGTCCGAAAGGATCTGCGTTTCCGATTTAATCGCTTTGATCGTATCGTCGTTAGGATGTTTACTGTTGCTCGCAACGTCGTCGACGCCTTTTTTCGCCGCCGTGATCGCTTCGGTTATCTCAATATAGTCTTTCTTGATCTTGCCCTTCGCTAAAAATGCGAAAACAAGAGCAAGCACGACTAGCAACGGAAGGACGCCCCAAAAATAATGTTTTTTGAGATCCTCCAGTTTAAAACCACCTTTAGCTTTTGCCATTCTTATCACCTTTACATCCCCGACGCCTTGCGAAAAGCAACTGCCGAGGAACCGCTCGGTATTCTTGCGGGAAATCGAAAGAAAAGGAACGTTCTGCGAACAAGAGCCTTTTCTAACTGGCTCGGTGCTTAAACCCGAAACGACGAGCGTTGTTTTTGTCTAAAAGTTGAATAGGGGACGTTGCGAGCTAATCGAGGCACGATCGCGCCAACGGCCAAGGGACGTTAATATGCACGCGCGCGAACCTAAGAAGCGGTCCGCGCGGTTCTTGATTTTTTAGCTTGCAGGAGCTGCAGCCGGATCGACGGGAGCAGCAGCAGCCGGGTCGGCAGGAGCAGCAGCCGGGTCGGCAGGAGCAGCAGCCGGATCGACGGGAGCAGCGGTCGCGTCAGCGGGAGCCGCCGCAGGATCGACAGGCGTCGCGCTCGCGTCAGCGGGAGCCGCAGTCGGATCGGCAGGCGTCGCGGTCGCGTCAGCGGGAGCCGCCGCAGGATCGGCAGGCGTCGCGGTCGCGTCAACAGGAGCGGCAGTCGAATCGGCAGGCGTCGCTGGAGCTGTTGTGTCGACGACGTCGACTGCCGCAGTCGAACCGGCGTCGGCGTCGGCGGTCGTTCCTCCTGCCTCTGCCAGCTTCGCTTCTTCTGCGGCTCGGCGGCGCGCGTCGCGGTCGCTCGGAGGCGTTTCCATCCACACGAACTGCAGAATGAAATCGAAGCGATTCAATTGAAGAATCTTGTCGGGGCTCAGCTGGCTGGCAATTTGATTATTCATCGCGCCCATGCCGCCGGACATACCGGACATGCCAGACATACCGCCCATGCCGCCCATACCTCCGGACATACCGCCCATGCCGCCGGAACCGCCCATGCCGCCAGACATGCCGCCTGCGCCGCCCATCCCGCCGAAACGGTTGCTGGCGCCCGGCGCCTGCTTATGAGTCTTGCTCATGATTTCCATACGCGCTTCCGCGGCCGCTTGCGGGTCCAAAAGGCGGAATTGGTCGTCGATGTAGTACGGCGGAATGAGAACCGGATAGTAAATCCCCATCTCTTTCAGCGTAACCTGTTCGACGCCCGTCTCGCCGGAGCGTTGACGTTCCAAGCTGATCGGCAGGTCGATTTCGCCATGCTTGAGGTTAAACAGGAGCGTGCGGCGCAAGTATTCGGGACCGCGCATTGGATCGTTGGCGTCTTCCGAATTGTGATAGTGGTAACCGGTAAGCTGCACAATCTTTCCAGGACCAGTCGGACCGGGAATGAGTTCCAGACGTTGATCGATCGCTTCGGTGAACTCGCCTAACTCTTGCAGTTCGTCCGCGGCGCCGCCAGAAGACGCGCCGCCGCTGCTTTTCGAGCTCGACGAAGAGGAAGATTTCGAACTCGACGAAGAGGACTTCGAGCTCGACGAGGAGGAAGACTTCGAACTCGACGAAGAAGATTTCGAGCCCGACGAAGAACTGCTCGTTCCAGAACCGCCCTTCGTGTCCGCTTTCGGAACGAATCCGAACATTTCTTCAAGCGAAGGTTTCTCAACCGGCGCCGTCGAAGCGGCAGAGCCGGAAGACGAAGACGTCCCGGCGTCGGCGTCGGCATTGGCGGCGGCGCCTGCGTTAGCGCCTGCGCCGGCATTGGCGTCGGCGCCTTCTTCAGGAAGAAGGCTCTTTCCTTCGGCGTCGATATCGAACCAGGTCGCTTCGACGTCGTCGATGTAATACCACTTGCGAACGAGTTCGAACCATTCGCTAAGGTCTTCCAGGTCTTGCACTTCGATATTATTGACATAGACGCGATTTTGGTTGTGAATCGCCTCGCGCTTCATCGCGCTCACGCCTTCGGAGAGAATCTCTTTATTCGGCGCTTCCGCCGGAATGGCGGTATTAATCGCCTTGAGCAGCTCCATCCACGTGATACGCCCTTCAACGCCGCTCGTCAAGTTTTGACCGATGTCGTCGAACTTTTTGAACTCGGTAACCGCCGCGCTCGCTTTTGCAATGAGGTCTTTCGATTTAGACGTAACGCTTTCTGCCGTCGATTGCGCGGCTTGAAGCTCTTTGTTGCCGTGAACGACGTTATAAGACTGAGACGTCAGGAAAT
>JAQVHZ010000014.1 GCA_028695965.1 Thermoguttaceae bacterium
TTTTTGAACCTCTGATTGTTGGTAACTTAAATTATTTCAATATGTTATATCATAAAAATGATATTGGTATAGACTTTGGCGACCAATTTTGGGAAAAATGCTGGAAGTTTTGAGAACTTCCCTTAATCTAAAAAAGATAGTGAAGTTAGGCAGAGTCAAAGAAATGGCTTCTTTCAGCTCTAAAAAGTATTGTTAAGTTTTTAGAGTAAAAAAAACTTGACCGGCGCTTCATTTTATGCTTTAATTAGCATGGATTCGTTTTTCTCGCATGGGAGGTTTGAGGAAAACGGAAGGGCGTTTGACGTTGGTCTTTCTCGTTGACGTCCAACAGTGGGGCTTTGATTGCTCATTTGAGGGAGAAGGATTTCCAATGGGGCTTCATAGACTTTTTGCGGTTTCAGAAAAAGCAGCTGAGCCGACAGCCGTTAGTGTTAATGTGTTTGCTGTCATGCTTGGCGCTTTGCTTGTCACTTTAGTTGCATCACAGCTCATCCGCCTGGCGCTTGCACACAGTTCTTATCGAAGGTCATATTGGCGTTGTCGCCCTGGTTATTCTCGTTCGTTTAATAATCAGAAGCGCCGCGCAGCGTATGAACTGAGAGGAACGCTTGTCGTTGCAACAGTAACAATTACTCTGATTTGTCTGCTGAGCGGTGAGTCTACCGAGCAAACCAAGTTGATTTCTAACCTTCAGTTTTCGATACCAACACTATGGGGGGAAAGTGATTCAACCGACGAATCGGACTCCAATGGCGATTTTCAGGAGAGGATATGTCATGTTAAGTTTCCTCCGGATGGCGCATATGGCGTCGATGACAAAAGTGGAACGTACACTATTGACCGTGAGAAGAGCCCAACGGTTTTAGAAAATGCTTCGAGGGAAACAAGTGAGGATAAGATTGTTTTTATGCCTTATGTTAATGGTCCAGAAGCAGCAGAAAGTTCTTCAACGTCCAACGATGCTCAGGCAGAAGCCGCGCGTCCTCTCTCCGCCAATACCTCTCCCGAATCAGCACAGGTTTTCCAATCTGTTCGCCCCGGACAACCGTTGACAAATAAAGCCCAAAATTTAGCAACAAGTTATCCCAATAATAAGCGTATATTTGCACCGATGAATGCGCGTGACATAGACGCTGATTTCCTTAATGGACGATCTGTAGATAATGTCTCAGTTTTGCTTGATAAATTCACTTCGAAGAAGAACGCCGTTGTTCCTGTTTCTGGTGAATTTATGAGCGATAATAATGCAGGGAAAGGCGCGCTGATTGATAATAGTGTTCCAATTGTTTCAAATGAGAGAAAATCAGAGGACAACCTGATTGTGCAGCTCAATGAGGAGATGCACAAGATCACTGAAACGATTCAAAAAAGCGTCTTGTCCATCGGATCTCCGAAAGCTCTGGCAAAAGACTCGACCGCAGTGCAAGAAGAAACAGGCAGCGGCTTTCTGTTTGCTTATGACAGCAACGTGTACGCCATGACGAATGAACACGTTATACGTGGTAGGGGGACTGACGAAGCAATCAATATACATTTGCCAAATAATCAATTGATTCATCCCACGGAAGTATATTGTTCTGTCGAACTCGACGTCGCTGTGTTAAAACTAAACCCACGAGATTTGCCCAAAGATGGAAGTGTTGTTCCAGTTTCGTTTGAAGACAGCGATATGCTAAGGGTGTCGAACATTGTATTCGCTTTTGGATCTCCCTTCGGACTTACTCGCACGATGTCTTATGGTCATATAAGCGCGTTAGGACGCTCGATAAGCGACGTGAATGTTTCCAGCGCGAATTCTTCGAACATTAATGCGCTCTCTGAATATGTTCAGCTGGACGCCTTTATTAATCCGGGTAATTCTGGCGGACCGCTTTTTGACGCGCGAGGGAGGGTCGTTGGTATGGTGACGCAAATAGCGACAAAAACCGGGCTGAACGAAGGCGTCGCTTTTGCGATTCCAAGTAATGTGCTTTTGCGCGTGGCAAAATCTTTAATCGACCACAAGGGAGATTGGCGTAGGTCGCGCCTTGGCGTCGAACTTACGAGCGCCACTCGCGCCGACTTGGCAGCAACAAATATTAATGAAGTTTGTGGAGCGAAAATCGTGCGAGTTGTCGCGAATTCCCCTGCTAAGAACGCTGGATTAAGGGCAGGAGACCTTATTCTTACCTATAACGGCGCAACCGTTTTGAACGACGCCCAGTTGAATCGAATGATTGCGTTGACCGATAGTTCCGAGAAGGCTAGTCTCGGTATTTTGCGCGGTAATCAATTTTTCGAACTTGAATCGTCAGTACTTCGTTCTCGCCAATGACTGATTTGTCTTTGAGAACATAATAACGCTGGTCGGTTATATCAATTGAGTCTGACACGCTTTTTAAACGCCATTTAAAAAGCGTGTCTTTTTGTGTTCTGTCGGCGAAGGGATATTTCTGTCCTATTTAGAGGCAAAGAGAGTAAAATTGAGATTGTTTATAAACTGGGATTTTGCTATTATTGTTTGGGCGACAAGCTTTTGCTGACCATATTATAACGAACGTTCAGACATACATAGGCCTCCAAGAGACTGACTTTTTGCCGACTAGTTTACGTGCAAATTTGCAGCTTTAGCGTGAGGAAGGCTAACGCAGGCTTTTTTGAGAATCAAATGGATTTTGGCGTTGAGAACTTTTCATTTGTTACAATACAAATAGGCGCTTTAGTTTTTGCTCGATCTTTGGGAATGGTTTGTTTTATTCCTGTTTTGAGCGGAGTTGAAGTTTCCAAGTTCACAAGATTTATCTTTGCCCTGCTGCTTACGTTTCTTGTAACTCCTGGTCTTTTACTTAATGAGGCTTTTTTGACAAACATTGATATTATAAATTCTGGCCTGATAGAATTTATAATCTGCATATTTAAAGAAATTGTCTGGGGAAGCGTTGTTGGTCTGATGCTTAAGATCTTTTTTGAAGGAGTCTATTTAGCAGGAGAAGCAATTGCTAAAACTGGCGGCGTTTCAGTTGCAGGTACTTTTGATCCTATGTTAGGAGAGGAAATATCCTCTGTTTCACGTCTGTTGTTTTGGATTGCATTAACTATTTTTATCTCTACAAGAGGCTGCGAACTTTTTTTAGACGGTTTTTTGAATGTGTTTTTTACAGTTGAGCCGAGCAGTTCGTTAGAGATAGCTAACCTGGCTGAGAACTTAGGCAAAGCGTTGACAGCTAGTCTGAATGTTGGATTGAAAATTGCCGCGCCAGTTATACTGTCTACTTTAAGCATATATTTAGCTGTTGGCGTTGCCGGTCGAGTCTTTCCTCAATTGAATCTCATGTCAATAGGATTTAGCTGTAATTCATTATTAACGCTCGTTATTTTGTCTCTCTCGATTAGCTGTTGCTGTTTATGTTTCCAGAATGAACTGACGACTTTGTTAGAACATTTTTTCATTTTTAATGAACAATAATGTAGTAGAAATAAAAGGTTTTTTTGCAATGGTTTGAATATGCGGATTTCATTTGAAAAATTTTTAGTATTTTCCAGATAAAACCATTGGAAATTGTTTTGATTTTGCGTACTTCATAATACGTGTGGCTCTGTCCATTTTCCCTCTGGGGGTTTGCGAAAACAGAGCATTGACGTATAATGTAAAGGGGGTTTGGGCGTTTGTTCTAGCTTCAAAATGGTCATAAATCCCTAGATAAGGCGTTGGGCCGTCAATGTTGTTGACTTCATCCATGATGGCAAATGATCATATGACTGACAGTACGTCGAAAACTCAACATATTCCTGTTCTGCTTGAAGAAACGATTGAAGGCTTGGATTTAGCCCCTGGTAAAGTTGTTGTTGACGGCACCCTAGGTGGAGGCGGACACGCTGTCGCTATCGCCCGTAAAGTGGGGAGTTCAGGGCTTGTAATAGGAACAGACCGAGATCCGTCGGCGCTTGAGCGGCTGGACAGGAGAATTGCAGAGCTTGGCGAACCCTTAAACCTTAAAACCTATTTTGCTAATTATTGTGACTTTGACGACGCTTTAGAAAGAGCGGGCGTTGAAAGAGTTGACGGTTTTTTGTTAGATTTGGGATTATCCAGCGACCAACTCGCTGATCGTTCTCGCGGTTTTAGTTTTGATTCTGACGGCGAACTAGATTTGCGTTACGATACTACCGAAGGGGAACCCGCTTATAAGTTGTTGAATCGTTGGAAAGAAGAAAAAATTGCCGACGTCATTTTTAAATATGGTGAAGACAGACTGAGTCGCCGGATTGCACGCGCTGTTGTCGAGCGAAGACGGCAAGAGCCAATTCGTTACGCGCGGGAGCTTGCTGAGATTTGTCGCCGATGCGATCCTACCCCGCCGTGGAGCAAAAAAAGAATAGATCCCGCAACTCGTACTTTTCAAGCTTTGCGTATTGTGGTGAACGATGAATTGGGTTCACTTGAGACTTTTTTAAAGAAGTTTACAGAAAGCCTAAAAGTGGGCGGCCGCGTTGCAATCATTAGTTTTCATTCCTTGGAAGACAGGATTGTAAAAAATGCTTTCCGAGATTCTGAAGGTTTGAGGATTTTAACAAAAAAGCCTATTGTTGCAACAGACGAGGAAGTGGAAAGGAACCCTCGTGCCCGCAGTGCGAAACTTAGAATTGCAGAGAGAATAAACTAACACGGAGTTAGATCACAATGGGAAAGAAGAATAAACAAAAACTTGATATGGACAGTATCGATTTCGAAGAATCTTCTTACTACGATCCCGAAGAGGATTATGATGGTTATTCTCCGAAAAAAAGTAAGAAAGAAAAACGCCGAGATCGTCGTAATAATAATGATTATTACGGGAATGATGCGTATGATGATTATGGCTATGGAGGAAGAGAGGGCGCTTTTGAAGACTATTCTGATCAAGACGAGGACTACTACGCCCTAGACTCTATTGACGATCTCGAGGGAGAGGACGATTATAAATCCCAACCCAAGAAATCTTCAAGTCCTGAATCGTTTCAAACAAATCCAGGCGTTTCTGGCGTTAGTCGCCTAACTACTTCGACGTCTAATAAACCTGAAGCTTCAAACAGCGGTTTTTCGTCGCATACCTCTGTTTCTTCTGCCGCTTCTAGCGGATCAGTTGCCGGAAATTCTATGTTTCGAGAGGTTACTCCTCAACCAAAGCCAGTAAGCAATGTTGTTTCAAACAACGTTTCGGGGATGATTCCTCGTGTTGCGACTCCTCAGTCGTCTAGCGCTTTAAACGACTCCACAAAGCCTGCCGTTGCCTTGTCTCAAAGCGACAAAGCTCCTCTGCGTCCTACTCCTCAACCAATAGCGTCTGTCGAAAAGGACGTTAAAGCACAAGAGCCGAAGAGCGTTATTTCTGCTGAAAAATCGAGAGAGCCGCAAGAGAGTGAGTGGAGTGAGATAACAGAAGGAAAAGCACGTTCCCAAAAGAAAAAACGAGAAAAGAGTCTCGAAGAAAAAGAAAGAGAACATGAAGAGCGGTCCCAACTTGAAGAACAACTTGAAAAGGTTGAACTGACAATATTGGAGCTTGAAGACTCGAGGGACGATAACGTTGACGAGCGTTCTTTCGTTACTGAAAAAAGAAAGCTTGAAAAAGAAAGACTTTCTCTCCTAATCAAAAAGACTCAGTGGGAACTTAGCGATTGTATTGACCTACAAGATGAAGAAACAGGGGACGATGATAAAGAGCTGATCAAAGAAGAAAATGAGCTTAGGGAGAAACTCAAACAGTATAAGCTTGAACGTAAAAGCTTGTCGAAGGGAGTCTTTTCTCCACTAAGATGGCCGGTCAACTCTTGGAACGCTTTAACATCTTGTGTACACAGGATGTTAGGATCGTTCAAGAAAATAGCAAAATCTTCTGATGATGAAGGAGATCTTGAGCAGGAATTATATAAAGATGACGCGGTTCAAGAAAGAATGCATAATCCAGAAGAGATGGAGCGTTCTACCCGAAAGAGCAAAGCTGAACGCCGTAAGAAGAATCGTCTTGAGGAACTGGATGAGGATTCTGAAGCAAGCGATAGTGAAAGCTACTATCCCTATTCGGATGAAGGACGTAATTGGCACGGCATTTTTAAGCGAACAGCAGTCATCGTCACAGCTGTCTCATTATTGTTGACTATTGGTTATTCCACAGTACTCATCTACAAAGGACAAAAATCAGAAGAGTCAGGTGAAACTGCAGTCGCTTCCGTGACAGACAGCAAAACTTCAGACGGCGCCATTTCTGAGCAAAGTAAAGACTCCCTGTGGAGTCGCGTCAAGAATATGGTATCTCGGAAACCGTCCAGCGAGTCCAAGGATAAATCTGAGAAATTGCTAAGTAAGCGGACAAACGACGAAGAGAAAGTAATATCCCAGAACGGGAATTCCTCTCAGCAAAACACCGATCCTTCATTGAAAAGCGACTCCTTAGAGAACGAAACAGGATTAGGCAATTTTTCAGAAAACACCGATAGTCTTCCTGAAAACGCCGTTGATGATCCAGCTAGAGGCGCGGATGCGAAAGTTGAAGACTTTTCCTCTAGCGTTGCAGGTTTATTGACCGGTGCGAACGACGTAAGCTCTGAGATTGTTCAAGACGCTTCCGAGTCAATTGATGACGCTGCGGAAGACGGTGAGGAAATAGCCGCCGCTCAAATGAACGATGTTGACGAGGAACCGTTGGAGGAATTGATAGACGAGGAAGAGTCAGGGCATGGAACTGACGACGATTTATATGCAGACGCAGAAGCAGACGCAGTCGTCGAGGGAACAAGCGTTTCTTCGTATCCAACTGCTGCTCCCCAAATTGCTAATCCTGTTGCCACTTTTGGAGACGCTTCAGCAAGATTCGACGGCGCCGAAGGTCAAGACGAGCCAATCGACTTAAATTATGAGACGTCTTCGCTAAGTTCGAGCAATGCTGTTCCAACAGCAATTTCAACGGCCAATTCCTCGATCCCGTCAGGCGCCGAATGGGAGGACGAACCTGCTCCCTACTCTCCGACCGACACAGAGGAAGACTTGCCAAGTGAAAATACCTTAGCGACTAGCGCTAGCGAGTTGGAAGGAGGAAAAGTGAGTTCTAGCGTTGCCCTTGATGACGACGCTCCTCTGTTTGGCAGCTTTGAAACGTCGAGTTCAGAGTCGAGCGGGCAATTGGCAAGTCGGTTAGACGCTCCAGAGCCTTTAGATGATCTAGGTATGTCTGGTGATTTAGCGTCGCCTAGTACAGAACGATTGTCTCTTGCTGAAGCTAGCCCCTTAGAATTGGATGATTCGTTGCCAATTGCTTCTCTATCAAACAATAGTAATTCCTTCGACGGGGATTCTTTGACATTGGAATCCGTTGACGACTCACTGGCGCCAAGCAACGTTTCGAATATGTCGTCTTTGGACGATGCTTCCATTGTTGGCACATATCCTTCAGGCGATTCGGATTTGAGCAACAACTTGAATTTACTCTCGCCTTTGGCTACTACGGGAACGCCCACGTTGGATAATAGTCTTGCACAAGACGATTCTGACCTGAATTTTACTTTACCAGAAGGTCCTCAATTGGCTTCTGCTAGTCTTCTAGATGAAGTAAGTTTAGAATTGGACGATGGATGGAATGCTGTTTCGAATGAATCAATTCCCATGTTGGACTCCGATGAAGGAGGTTCTCGCATATCGAGAAACCTCAACACGATGAGCGAGCAGATTTCAGGAGCATTGGACGACTTTTCTGCACAGTCTTCTGGTTTTACAGAGCGCCTAAACACGTCAGCACAAGACCTGAGCGCTGCGGTTCAAAGTAGTCTTGATTCAGTGAATCAAAGGATTTCAGACGGTTTAGGCACGGTTCAAGATTGGTCGCAGCAGGCGTCTAACGAGCTTAGCAGAACGACTACTGGCGTTTCCGAAACCATTGCTAACGTTGAAAGCGGACTTCGTGGCGCCTATGATAACGTGTCAAATTCGCTTTCGGACGCCTACAATAATACCCTGAATTCTTTGCAAGGCACGCAGGCGTCGTTGCAGTCAAATTATGAAGAAATTAGAAACACTCTTTCGAACAATCCGTTAGGAAATGCAGCGAACAGCTTTGGAGCGTTGCAAACTTCTTCTGTCCCGTCCGCTGAGCTATTAGCTTCACCCGATTTCAACAATTTGGAAGGAAGTAATTTGTCAGCTCTTGGCACGACAGGAACGTTAGACTCAAGAAGCGTTGGACTTGTGGAAACGCCACAGAATTTGAATGTTTCTTCTCCATTGAACGCAACGGGTTCTTTGTCTACAAATGACGGCGTTACGGCAAATGCTGACGCCATAGGAACGGGAAGAGCGAATGTCGGCAGTTTGGCAAACAACGTTGCTGGCACGACAAGAAATCTTCTTGGGGCAAATAACAACAGCGTTTTAAACAGTAATGCGCCGACCCCGCCAGTATACGGGGGCGCTAATTCGAGCGATAAACCTTTTGTTGCCAGCAACGCTGTGAGATTGTCTGTTCCCACCTATGAACCGACAAACAACTATTCTTTACAAGGAGGCAATAGTTTCTCCTCAAGCGGTAGCCAATCCTCGCAAGGTTCCGGGTTTTATCAAAACAGCAACGCCCCTGTGTCGAGTAATGCCGCGGTCAGCTCGACTGGTAATTTTGCAAGTGGAAACAACGCGAACTATACTGCTTCACAAGGCAGTTCTAATGCGGCCGACTATTTGTTTAATAATGATAATAGAATGACAGCGTCGAATAGCGCTTACAATTATAATTCATATGAAGTGAATGATTCGAATGCTTTTGGCGCTTCAAACCAGGCAAGTTCAGCTCCAAGAACTGCATATCGCGAGTACGTAACCAAAGAAGGAGATAATTTGCTAACTATCGCGGTGAATGAACTTGGCAGCAGCTCGCGTTGGAGCGAAATTAAACGTTTGAACAATTTACGTTCTGGCGCAACTTACTTTGAAGTTGGTACGGTAATCAAGCTCCCGTTGTCTTCTAATGACGAATAAAGAATCTTGTGCCAGGACGTAGTTAGCGGCGTTTCTTTTTATATCGTCTCTTGATTGCATAACGCGCGTTCACGCTGAGAATGTCGAATGCGCGTTTTTTTATCAGTTAAATTATATTGTTTGTGTTAAGCATAGGCTTATAGGTAAGTTTTTGAAAAACAAATGCGCTCCCCCGCTTGCAGTTATCGAAAAAAATGGAGAATTAGAGACATATGTTTGAATAATCCTGACTAAAAAGTCCGATGGCTTTATCATATTGCCAGCCGATTAGAATTTGACAAAATATGGGGCCCTTCTTTTAATGGAGAGGACTTGCCGGTTTTGGTTGTTGCAGAAAATGCTTCTGGTATAATGAACCTTTGTCGAATATTAGAAGCACGATTTGCAGATTAAGAAGGCGCGTTGACGATTGTCTTTCTCATTCCAGTGTTTTTGAAGAGGTCTCACTTTTCGTCATTTCAATGAACAAATGCAAACGATATATGATAAACGCTAGAATTTCCTTGTATGCTCGGTGACGATTTTACAGAACTAGGCGCTAAGCGCGCTTTCATTTAGTAGGATTTGACGTCAAAAGAACTGTAGTAACGCTAATATTACAATGAGACTTAAAATAATTCGGATGGATCTCCCGCTCAAGCACGTAATGACCGTTTTTCGCGGAACGATCAGCGTTGTCAGAACGGTAGTCGTCGAGTTGGAACAAGATGGTCTTCGCGGATATGGCGAAGCGTATGAAGATTTACACTGGGGCGTCTCGATAGAGAGCATGGTTCGTTCATTAGAGGCGTGCCACGAAGTTATCGTCGGCTATGCGCTGGCTGATCCGCTTGCGTTTAGTCGTCATATCGCGCCTGTTTTTAAAGATAACCCTAATCCTGCGGCAGTTTCTGCCATTGAGATGGCTGCTTGTGATTTGTGGGGGAAATTGCGAAACACTCCTCTTTGGCGAGTTTGGAAGTATGATCTTAGACGCTTGCCTATTTCAAGTTATACATTAGGTCTTGACTCTCTATACCGAATATTAGAAAAATTTAACGAGCAGCCTAACTGGCCATTGTATCGTGTTAAGCTGGGGTCTCACGAAGACATGACGATTTTGCGCGAGTTGCGTAAGCGCACGAACGCGCCTTTCCGTTTGGACGTCAATGGCTGTTGGACGCTGCAACAGGCTCTTGATTATATGGATGAGCTAAAGTCGCTCAATATTGAATTGATCGAGCAACCGCTTCATCCTGACGATTGGGACGGCATGAAGAAATTGAGGGAGGTCTGTCCATTTCCTATAATTGCAGACGAGAGTTGCCGTTGTGAAGAAGATATTGAAAAGTGTGTGGGCTATTTTGACGGTTTGAATTTGAAACCAGTTAAATTTGGCGGCATGAATCCTACATATCGCGCTTTGGAAAGAGCTCGTGCATTAGGATTCAAGACGATGATTGGCAATACAATTGAGTCGTCGATCGCCGCCAGCGCTATGTCTCAATTTGCTCCTCGTTTAGATTATGTTTATCTTGACGGTCCAATGTTGATAGATAAAAAAATTGGCGTTGGCGTGGAGTTAGATCAAGGTCGGATAATCATGCCTAAGGAGAATGGCACCGGAATTTCAATGATTACACGCTAACGCATTCAACTTTTGTATTTTTACGTATGAATAGCTTTAACGGAGTTTTTCAGACTAATTTTGAGGAATTGGTATTCATCTTCATTTTGACGATAGTGTTACTTTTTGTCCTTCAAGCAGATCCTGTTTGCATATTCTAAGAAGCTATTGTTGACGCCGATGGATTTTAAACATAAGAAAGTGCGAATATATAGTCGTCGCGGTGATTTAGCGGAAACTTCTTTACAGTTTGGACCACGAGTAGGCAAGGATCATCGCAGGATTGAATTACTTGGAACGTTGGACGAATTAAGTTCTCAACTTGGTTGTGCGAGAGCGTTTGACATAGATTCAGAGGTTGATAGAGTTCTTCGTCGTTTACAGTATCGCCTTCACGTAGTCGGAATTGAAGTTGCCTCGATTAATCCTGCAAAGTATGAGGTGAGGCAGATAAGCGAGACTGATATTCAATTAGTTGAACGTGTTATTGATTTTTGGGACGAGAAACTGCCTCCTATCCGCGCTTTTATTTTGCCTAGTGGAACACAATCGGCTTCTTCGCTTAACTTAGCGAGATCGATATGTAGGCGCGCTGAGCGTCGTGCGTGCGCTCTTCTACGTTTTGACCCTTCATTTTCTCCCCGAGTTGGCGCATGGCTCAATCGGGTAGGCGATCTGATTTTCGTTTTGGCTCGATTTGAAAACTGTCGTCTTGGCGTTTCTGAGGAATTAGCCGAAGACCGTCCTGAGGATATAGATTTGTTCTAGGATTTGCGTTTTAAACGTTTAGGTCTAAACAAAACTGCCGAGATGAAGACGCATCCAATAACGATCCATGTTATCGCTGAAATAACTGCTCCTTGGAATAATCTTGACGGGCAATAATCAACAATTACACAAGACAGTCCTTTTGGAACGCTGGTTTTTCTTAAAAAATCGAACGCTCTTTCAGTAGGCTTGCTAATAGATTCTACGGTAGAACTTCTTTTGATCTGTTCCAGTTGAACTTGTATTTTTGACGTATTAAAGCGATCTTTCCGAATTTTATCTGCTTGTTCTTCTGTAAGAGCAATTGTAGTTGCAAACCAATCTGGCCAAAACTGTTCTGCGAAGACTATCTCCGATGGTTCTGATGTTGAAACGATATAAATAATGGAATTTGGAGCGTATGCCAATACGTCTACGTATTCATCGTTTTTCCTGAGGTTTATGTGCTGATTAGGAATCTCAGATTTAAGATTTGGCAAGTAAGGCGCGTCTACTCGTTCATACGCTCGGAAAATAGCCGCTCGAGTAACAGAGCCTTGAAGCGACTGCATAGAGAGACTAAAGTCTAGTTGTGGAGCAGAGGTCGTCGAACCTTCAAATGATTCTGAAGTATGATTTAACAAAGCGTCAGTCCAAAATTTTGGTCCGATAACATAATGAACGTCTAAAAAACCTAGTTTAGAACGTGCATTTGAGCCATTGATCATTGAATCAATGAATTCGTGGTAGTGTTTTTCTGAAACTGCTCCCCTCACGTCTATCAGCGCAATGTTTTTTTCAAAGGGGTACTGAGGAAACAATGTGAAGACGTCCCATATAACTCGTTCTGAATTACGTTCTGGCGAAGTTTCATTTTGAAAGATAGGTGGAAACCAAACGGGAAAACGGTATGCTCTTATGGGAGGAATATCAGTAAAGTCGTCCGAAGTGAGAGAGTTGCTGTGGAATTGGAGTTTAGGTTGAAGGAAACGCAAATTCCCTTTTTGTTCCTCTGCAATTTGTTTGGATAGTTCAGATTCACCTTCGAAAAGATGAGTCGGGGAAACGACAATAGTCCAACTGTTTGCAAGAAAGACGTCTGCTGCTGAAATAGTGAGCAGGCAAAAAGTAAAAAGTTGAACGAGTTGGGGATTAGTCCGAACGCGTTTAGTTCTAATGAAAAAAATAATCACTAACGAAATCGACAGGACAAGCGCCGTTTGCAGAAAAGAAGAGCACACAACTTTTTTTGCCAGGAAAGGTTGAAATGTGCCAAACAACGGATCTGTCGTTTGGATGGAGGAAAAGAAGCTGTCTCCAAACAAGGTAACAATAAATAAACAAACGCATGATATAGCAATAATAATTAAAAAGTATGCCCGTAGACATTTGGAGTTGTCTTTATTGTCCCAACCGAATCCTACTAGACATGAGAAACCAATCATTGTGAGGGAAAGTAACTTTGCGGGATAACGGAATTCTGAAAATTTTGGCAGAGCGGCGTTTAATAACCAGTATATTCCTCCTATGGGATCATAGTTTACAAATGTGGCAGAGAGATTGTTGCCAGATAAGAGATTGTACACAGTGCGACCTGCCCAAACTAATCCAAACCCTCCCATTGCAGCAAGCGTTGAGACGACAACTATCCAAGTTGCCATTACTTGATAAGAATTGTTTCGTTGTCGGTTGTGACGAAAGTGAAAAGCAGAAATGGCTAGAAGGAAGGGTAGACTTCCAAAATAAAGAGTAGGCGTCCAAACAGAAACTTCTTCAGGGAAAATATTGAACCATCGGGACGATTGAGGGAATTGACGACCACCGATATTGGGAAATATGAATTCCAGCCAGCGCCATGGACCCACGCTAAATCGGTAACTAGAAGAACTTTGCCCATTAGAAGAAAAGTCTGTGCAAAGCAGATTAGCATAGGGATCATGAGGGGCGTCTTCTTCAAATGTCCCTGTATTTAACGAGTTAGATTTTACATAAGGTATTTCCCATATCGACTGGGCGCATTCACTGTCAACACGTTGAGAATTAGCTACTACTTCGAGACTTGGAAGGATTTGTATTGCTGCTAGACCAAAGGATAGGCTTAAGACCAGCATCGTAAAGGCGGTTGTGAAAAACAAGCGTTGGAACCATTGGGTTTTTATAAATCGCAAGGGATGATAACTAGGACAAAGCAGACCTGGATTGCTCCTTGAGCGCTTTATTTGACTTGCTGGTACGAATAAAAAAATGATAATCGAAACCAGCAGGGTTAAGTAAACGATTTGAGGTTCTCCTCCCAGGATCGTGATCGCTTGAAGAACACTGAGCTTGACGCTTGCGCCTACTTTACGCAACAACGTTGGAGCTCTATAGAGGTCAAGAGCGCAAGAAAAGAGAGTGGGCGCCCAAGCGGCGCCGACGAGGTATATGACGTTTGTATATTGAAAGAGAATCTGACCCGAAAAAGTGTAAGCAAGGGCTGCAAATATAGCTCCCGTACATGATGTGTTTAATTTTCGAGACAGTCGATACGATAAGACAAATGCCAGCGCTACATGAATCCAAATGTATAATTTAAAGCAGGTTGCATAACTTAATACGTTTATGCTTGACAGAAAGAAAACTAGTTTTATCGGATAAAACACAGATGCTGTTGGATCACCCGCTAGCGGCTGTCCGAGATTTACATAAGGCGTCCATAATGGAATTCTGCCGCTTTCCCATTCGTTTTGTATTTGTTCAAACAACGGGTAGTAGTAGAATGCGACGTCACGATAAGAGAAACGGGAGTCGGCAGAAAAGGAAGGAAAGAAGAATGCAATAAATAAAGCAACTGGAATGATGAACAACAAAAAGGGGGGCCAGTGCGAGTTGCAATAAAGCGTTCTGACCGTTGCTTGCTGAACTGATGAATTTGGACGCTCTGTCGGATAAGAGACGTTTGTTGTCTCGATTTCGTCGTTCCAACATCTAAAAAAAGCAGAAGAACGCAATTACTATACCAGTTTACTTCATCTGAGGCGAAGAGGCTTTTTGCCACCTCGTTAGTATCGTATTTTCAAGAGTAGAATCAAAGTCTCCCCGAGAGGTTATAACAAAACGCCGCGCTGTTGGACCAATGGGAAGGACCAAAATCTCTAGATAATCATAGGGCATAGCGTCTTCAACTCGGTCTGCCCATTCAACAAAGGAGAGCCCTTCCGAATCAAAGTACTCGTCCGCTCCAAGTTCCAGGAACTCGTCTGAGTCTCGAAGACGATAGGCGTCAAAGTGATAAACGGAGCGTTCTTTGCCCTGGTATTCACGGATTAAGACAAAAGTTGGACTGCCAATTTCGTCTTTCGATACGCCTAATGCAACAGAAATTGCCTGTACGAGACGTGTTTTACCAGCTCCAAGAGCGCCAAGTAAGGCGACAACAGTCCCGTCAGGAAGCGCCTTAGCAAGAACGCGACCTAAAATATCAGTTTCCTTTTCGTTTTTAACGTTTATTTCAACAGACATTTTCTCGGTGGTTGTAAAATGGAATTATCGTCGTAAGGGCAAAGCGTCGAAATTTCCCCAAGGCAAATTTTACTCTTATTTTATAGAAACGCAATGATAACAAAGAAAACCCCGACGCGAAAACGTCGGGGTTCCTCTCAACCGTTTACTCCCGTTAAGAGTGTTTATTGAATGTAATCCGTGTCTTTATTGGTATACGCGCGTATTTTCTTCTTTGACGAGCGGTTCCAAATCGTCTGAACTTAGTTGGAAAGCTACGCGACAATCGCCCGGTGCGCTTGGCGTAGCCTTGATAACATAGGTTACGCTTGATTTTGCGGGCACACTGCCAATTTTCTCAAAGACAATGACGCCTTTTTGTTCGGTTGCTTTTGTCGGTCCGTCCGTTGCGAGAATCGAGATGGCGTCTGGCGTAAGAATTTGCAGCATGACATTGTTAGAGGACTTTGTGCCCCTGTTTTCTATCTGTATAGAATACTGGAATTCTTTGCCAACTTCGACAAGATCAGTGGATGAACTAACGCTGAACGACAAAGCAGCTAGTCCGTCTATATTAATTGAATGACTGGTCTTAGCATTCAGTTCATTTGGTCCGGACGCGCTGAAAACGAGTTCTGCCTGTGCAGCCTGCGTTGTCTCAATCTCTAATTCGATGTCTGCATTCGTTTGGGTTGGGAGTTCAGCAAGATCCCAATAGACGCAATGTTCCTCTTTTTTATAAGCGCCAAGGTTGTTAGCTTTGACGAATTTTACTCCTTCTGGAAGCTGAGCGGTAAGCTTAACGTCAAAAGCAGACGCGTCGCCAACATTTTTGACACTCAACTGATACGTAGCAGAACGCTCAAGATAAATAGTTTGAGGACCTGTTATCGCCAGTTCTATCATCGGGGAAAGAATGCTGAGATTAGTTTCTACCGTCTGGGGATCACAATGTTCTGCTGTAACAGTGAGCTTATTAACGACAGGACCCGGTTTAACCGCTTGTAGTTCGAGAGAAATACGCTTAGTTTCTCCCGGCTTAATAGAACCTAGACCTTTGTTGTCCAAGACTGAACCGCTTGGGTGATAAAGCCCTTCTGGGATAAATTCTTGTAATGAGACATTGTTAGCGACTCCGCTTCCAATGTTCGACGCTACAATTGTAAATTGAACAACTTGTCCTACTTCAACGGATTGAGGCGCCGAGACTTCAACCTGAAGTTCAGGCTTAGAACATTTCGTCTGGCTTGACGCCGAAGTGGCGACCATTACCGTTGCAACGCTTCCAAATTCTCCTTCTCTAACCGGCATTATAGAGTATTCAAATTTCTTCTCTGATTGTGGCTGTAAGTTAAACGCAGACCAGAGCATTTCACCTTGTTCGTTAGGTGCGACAGCGGATGAATTTGGCACATATTGAGCGCCGTCGGGAATGGAATCTCTGAGTACCAAATTGGAAACTTCCGCTGTTCCAAGATTTTTTACGGTAAGTGTAACTTTAACTGTTGTATTGAGTTGTGCTTCTTCAGGCGTTTCTTTTTCAACAACAATTTGTGTTGTTTGGGCTCCTTGGTATTTGGAGTCCGGTCTTGGACTACTCGCAGCGTCTTGAGTTACATATTGAATTAATTCATTTGAAAGAACGCCGCTTCGCTCGGCAGGAGGGGCAATTGAAGTTGTTCTGAAGTTAGCGCCTGCTTCGGAAGCTTGGGCTGAAAGTTCCAGTGATGAAACATCTGGAGCGCCTGTGCTAGGCCGTTTCGTCGTTGGGATTGGGAAGGAAAGGGACGGCGCTGACGTTGTGTTTGTTGCTTGCGGAAGTTCATCAGGCGCGGCAAGCTCGCCCTCTATTAATTCATCAGGAAAATCTTCTAATAAAGTACTAGACGAAGCGTTTGGGAAATCACTCATGTTCCGATCAACAAGCAAATCTTGAGGGCCAGAAGAGGTAATTTCATCAGAAACATTTATTGATAACGAGGCAGGTTGACGATTACCAAAGTCATTTTCAAAAGAATCCAAATCGTCTACGACAGATAATTCACTGGAAACGGGCGTTTCAAATGAATTGTCTGTAACAGAATCAGCAAGCGGAGAGGCGACCATTTTTGAGTCAAAAGCTCCCATGCCCAAAGAAATGTTCGAACTTTCTGTTTCATTCAGGGGATCTAAGGGAGTGAACTCGAAGGATTCTGTGGGATAATTAGATTCTGACAATTCTAGACGGCCATCTGTTTCACTGGACTCAACTATTGAAAGACTAAGGTTTCCGGACGCCGATGTTGATCGAATATTGTCGTCGGGTGTTTGACCGTCGTTATACGAAGAGTCTTGCGAAGGAGTAGAAGTAGGCTCGGGAGTAACAGACAGGGACAATGAACCGTTCGGTCTTTGAGCGGACGAACGTGAAGGAGCAGAAGCAGACGTCCCTTGCGAGGCTTTAAGTTGTGTCGGCGAACTAAGTTGTTGGCAAGTCCAAACGACTCCGACTACGATGAGCGTCGCTCCAACAAAGCCTACGACGCATTGCAGCGCTGAACGTTTCATTAGTAATCCTGACTATGTGTTGAGATCGATTGCTGTTCGCCAAGCGACGAATGTGAAAAACGACTTTCTATGCGCTGATAATTAACCTTCTTTGAAGAGATCATCACTACTTGCATAGCTGGAAAAGGGACAGCATTACCATTGTTATCGACGCTATTGCGTTCTCTGTACGTTTGTGCAATCAGACACTGATAACATTTAGTTTTTCAAAAGACGTTGAACAGATTTTTACCCACAAACCCATCCTCAAAAAGCGAAACAATCTCACGCAGGGCTGTTTATGCTAATCGAACGTCAAATGAATTCCTTTTTCCATTAATTCACGTTATATTCAGCATTTTTACCGATTAATAAACGCATACAGAATTAATAATGTTTTTTTCTTGTTTTGAAAAGGGCATTTTCCTTTCAGCGTTTTACTTTTTGGGAGTTAGACTTTTTGTGGTGGATTTTTCTAATTGAAGAGATTTTGTTTCGTCAAACGAAGTATAAGAGGCGTCAGCAGAGTGAAGAAGGAGTTTTAGGAGCCTAAAATAGAAATATAAGCCTCTCGGTCGCAAGCCTTTTATGAACCAACGATTATTTGGTAACCGTTGTTCAGCTCTTGAATAGTATACACGAAGATCAGAAGACTCGGGAGCAGTTAGCAGCGCGATTCATTAGGGAAACTCATATGTATTAGTAACATATTGGTTAAATGGCGCTTAAAAGTTTTATTAGGAGCTTTTCTTTATTGATTTCAAAGAAGATTCGAGTAGGCGAAATGGTTCCGAAAGGACGACCTGAATCGTGCGGAGAATCTACTTATCTGAACGCAGGGTTTGGAGCCCATTCTGAGAAATGTCGTCGTCTTGTTCATCTTTCGGCGATGTAGTAATTGTTTTGATCGCAGAGGTCGTGTTTAAGACGCTGGTGTTTCTTTGGTTTATTGGGGTTCTGACGACGGAGAAATATTGTTGGACCCCTCAAAACTTTTTTCTGTCTTGTCGAGGATAAAACCTGACGCCATGACGGCAATCTCTTGGATTTCACCATTTTCAGATTTGCCCTGTTGGGTTGTTATAACTATTTTTCCTGAAAAATCACCGCTCGTTCCATCACCGTTGAAAGATACTGTGACTACATGAACACTGCGGACTAAGTCTGTTTTCAAGAATGACAAACGGGGGTCTGTTGATGCAACTTTAGTGATTCTGAATGGAGTTGAACCGCAAATAACCATATTTTTAGAGATTTTACCATTAGAGTCGAGAATTCCCAATTGCAAATGGCTCGGTTTTGCGCTTAATGGTTCGATAACAAATCCTTGCAGCGGTAAGAAAATCGACGCTGTTGCACGATCAATTTCGTTGGTTTGGAATTTCAGCAGATCTTGAATATATCCCGGCTCTGCGTTCGATTTGAGCTCAACGAGAATTTCGTAAACAACGCTTCCACCCTGTCGTTTTACTTCACGCGCTTCGGCGCGTATGCCGGGATTAGTTTTTTGAACGCCAATCAGGGCCCAGTCAGGACGACCCTCATATTGAAGAAACGCTTTCTTGACAACTGATTCGCCTTGCCTAACAGTACCAAATTCTATGATTCCGGGGTCAAAGCCAACGTCGGGACGAATATAAGTTTTAACTTGTATCTGAACTTCAGCAAAAGCCGGTTTGCTAAATATTACCCTGATAGTGGCTTTCCTCTGTTTTGTGTGTTCTTTTCCGGACGTATCGATTCGGGCTACAATTTCGCCTATTTCATTAGGATGAATTATTGATTTGCTTGCAGACGCCTTGGTACAACCACAATTTGACGAGACGGAAGAAATGACTACGCTTTCGTTATAGATGTTCTTGAACCGAAAACGCTGTTCGACGTTAGCATGTAAGGCAACGCTGCCAAAATCGTGCATTCGTTCAGTGCCCATTTCGCTAAACATCTTCACTGCCCATTGACTTGTTTGAGCGTGTGTTGGCGAGACGAGCGACGAAGCTAGCCAGAAAGTCAAGACTATTGAAAATAATATGTAACGTTGTCGTTTTTCCATCTTTTATTTCCTTCGCCTGAACTTTTTGTATAATCTTACGATATAATGAAACGAGCGATTAGGATTAATTTTCTCGTTTTGCTTTTATAAATTAAACCTGAAATTTCCGGGTCGGCTTCGATGCATGAAATGACGACAAACGGCGTTTTTCCACACAACGCTGCTGCTTTACGAAGAGCAGGTTTCTTTTTTATCGGTTATTTTGTATAATATGATTACAAAAACGGTAAAATCGTTATTTCTTTGCTGCGTACGAAATTTGAACTCTATTTGCTGTAAGATTTTGACGTAGGGAGCGTTTTTGCTTTTGAAGCGTTTTGTGTTAGCTGTATGTTTAACAACAATTGTTGTGATTGTAAGGAAGAGTAAGGGGTTGGCTTTTGAAACAGCTTTTTTGATTGTGCTTGTTTTTGTTTCAATCAATTTTAAAACGAGGCGTTGTCGAGCTATTTACTCTGTGCTATTGACGTATGTGCAGGTTATAAGAGTTGAGCAGGAGACTTTTGCAGCAAAGAAGCCTTTTATTGAATTATTTTACTTTTGGATAGATTTTTTTAAATTAAAATAGCAAGAAGTCCTTGCAAGAAACGTATTTCTTGAGAAGGGCGGACGACGTAGTGCAGTCGTGGCGAGCGGCTTTCCTTGTCGTCTGTGTTTTTGCGTCGTTTTTACGTTTTTTTAATAATGATTGAGACGTTGAGCTGTCACTCATATAGTATGTGCAACGTTCCAGCTATAAACTTTTTTAGAGTAGCGCTTTGAAAAGTTCTAGTTTATTTCTCTGCTGTGCTTTGAAACGACTGTTGCAATCTTGTGCAGAGTTGACCGGTCGGTGGGTTCGGGTCGGCATTGTTATAGTTGCATTAGCTTCGTCGTCGTTGAGCTATGCACAATATCCACTGCGCAATAACGCGCGAGCGTTTGAAGGCGGTTCTCGTTTTGTCTCGGAAACAAGAACGAATGGAATGAGCGCATATCATGACCCCAATGCGCTCCAAAAGCAACAGCAAGGCGTTGAAAACGGTTCAATAGCTTCCTCACCGTCGAGCGACTCACGAGCGACTGCTCTTACAGTGAATCGTTCCCGACCTGTCAGCGATTCGCATTTGTCAACGCAAGGAGCTCCTGGGCGACTACAACAAGGAGCGCGTGGAAACCTTGACGTCTTACCGCAGGCAATTCTTAATACAACCCGTTCCTCTAACGGAATCGCTCATTCGAATGGGAAAAAGGATAAGTTACCGTCAAACTTAATAGCCACGAATGGCAAGTATGATTTTTTACGCGTCGTGTCGGCTGATAAAATTAGCAATATTTTGGTTCCAGACAATGGCGTGGTTGTTGTTTTACCTCGTAAAAACTTTTTAATGACAGAAAAAGTGAACGAAGAGGATGAGCTATCGAAGAAAAACGATCCTTCCCCAATTCAAAAGCAAAATTCATCGACGTTGAGAAACAGTAAAGGCAATAGCTTAGCTATTGATCAAAGGTCGCAGAATGTTACAAATTCTGAAAGCGCTTCATCATTCGAAACCTTGAATAGTCTAAAAGAACTGCCAGATGATTTTGTCATTTTTACGTTGGACAATTTGGACGCCGACGAGAAGCTTTTGCTTCTTGACGCGAAAGATGGACGATGGGATTCCGGAGATCTTTTGAGCGCTTCGTTGATTGCAGAAGGGTTGACCACGCGTGAAAGTCGAGCGCATTACCGATCCCGGTTTGAAACATTATTAGCGGCGCTAGAGATTCAAACGGCTGATATGAGCGATCAGTTGATGAAGACACAATGTGTTTACAACTTTTTACACTCGAAGACGCTTGTGTCAAAATACGATCTCAATTGCTCAAGCATCGCTGCTTCTTTGGACTCAGGCGTATTCAATTGCGTTAGCGCGACTGTTTTATTCAATTGCTTCGCTTCGCGAGTGGGGCTAGAAGTTGCTGCGCTGGAAACGACGGGACACGCCAAAAGTCGAGTTAAGTATGAGGACTCTTATCTTGACCTTGAGACGACATGTTCAAATTGGGAAAGTTTGCCTGATCATATCAACCCGTATTCGCTCGCTTATATTAATCGTCGTAAGGCTGAAAGAACGAAGGGAATTCCTGCAGCAGTGGACGGGTTTACTTCCGAGTTAGCCGAGGGGATTTCTCGTGAAAAGGGACAAGAAAAGGGACAAGTCAATCAGATAGGCTTCACAGATCTATCGCCGGAAGTTGCGGCGGATGGGAAGCGTGAAGTAACAGGTCAGGTGTTGTTTAAACCAGTAGTCTTTAAAGGTGAGGAAGATGAGACGCCTGATGAGTCAATGGCAAGCGGCCTTGTGAGAGAGGAGACTCCTTTGACGCTCGAAGATGATTCAACGACTTTTGGTCTTGATAAAGAGGCTCCATTAGGGTACTCGTTTACCCGTTCGCGTCGACCTATGCGCGAAATTACAGACGTGGAATTAGTTGCGACTATCTATTATAACGTGGGAGTGGATCGTTATCAGTCTGGCGATTATGAAAATGCAGTTGTTTCCTATATCAAGGCGGCTCAGTTAGCTCCTAACAATTTAACAATTTTGGGCAATTTGAAGGCTACCTTGAACAATTGGGCTATTGACGTTGCAACGAAGGAGAAAAAATACTCAACGGCGATTCGTATTACTGAGCTTGGACTTATGATAGATCCTGATTTTCGCGAGTTTAATATGAATATGCCCATTTTCTTCCGAGATTGGATTGACTATCTTGCTAAGGACAATAAGTGGGACGAGATCAAGCGCGTTCAGGAAGAATATTGGAAACTATTTCCAAATGGCGAATGAGCGCTGTAATTCTTCTCGGTATGGCGCTGAAATAGAAAAGGACGTTTTACATGATAGAAACGTCCTTTTCTATTTTAGTATCTCCTGGAATTAGGGGGAATATAAACGGAACCTGGATTGATTTTTGAATCATATCCAAGATCTAGCTCGTATTTTTGATTTGAATCAGGTATACTTGCCATTTTTGTGGGCGTTAGGGTTGATTCGACGAGAAGGGGAGTGTTTTCGTCAGGGGTTGTAACTTCAGGGGCTGATTTAGCCGGCGAGGTTTCTTTGGCAGAATCTTCTTCCGTTTCTAGTTGCTCGTCATCTTCTTCAACGGCGTTAGCTAGTCCCTCTTCTCTAATTTTCTGGAGTCGCTCTAGAGCTTTTTCGTCTAGTTCTTGGTAAGCGGCTTCTGTACGTATTGAAGTTGCTTCATTTTGAGACACTTGTTCGCCAAACGTCTTGGGAATAGCTCGATCTGCTCCCAGCCGGAGCCCCGCATTGTCATATGTGGCTGTAGTGAATGGACCGGCTCCGAATATCCAGCGGACGCGAATTTGAGCAGATTTTGTGTCGATACCAGATTGCCAAATGATTGCCCCCGTGGTTTTGTTGTATGCCCACATTACCAATTTTACCAACGCCTTTTGGTCCGTTCGTTTGATCAAAGCAAATTCAGCGATAGACGTTGCTGATGTAAGAGTGCCAATAGCTGGAACTGTTGTCTCCGGAATTCCGTACATGAGATCATAACGATTAGTTCCAACGGTACCGGGCGCGATTTCAACTATATAATCTGCTTCTTCTTCCGTGTCTTTGACAAGAGCTCCATTTGCCGCTAATTGCAGACGTATAAGGCTCTTTAGATACTCGCTGTCTGTTGTGCTATTGGCTGATTTTACGTACAGCTTCAGACCGGCTAAGCGCGAATAATCATATTCGTCGACCAAATCTTCCATAGCGCTCGAAATTAGAAGTTGTTCAGTTGCTGTGCGTCCCGTATCGGAGAACTTTGTCGTGCCGCAGCCAACAGGAAATCCGCACACTAAGAATAGCGCTAAGATTAACTGTAAGTTTGATAAGACGCAGCGTCTTGTTGACAGACCTTGGTTCGATTTCACGCGTTGAATTGCGTTAATCGACAAGGTCAAGCGAGCGCGTTGCATGACTAAAAACTCCTTTATGGAACGCATGGGCACAGACTCGTTTTTAACGTGTATCGTTTCAACATAATAGTTTGCATCACCCGAAAAATTAGAGCGACGTCATTGGCCTAACTTTTCAACTTAATTAAAAACGAGCAGTGGGAGTATAGTCATTTCGCTTGACTTTGAAAAGTCATAATTTTAAGGACAGTAAAAAGATTAGAACTAGGGAAGTTGAAATAAGAGGTTGCCGTTAATGTTTGCAGCAACCTCTTATTTATGCACAGCCTTATAAGCAACTTAGATTAAAGAGCACGATCAAAACCATAAATCTCTAATGCAGTTTTCTTGATCCCTTTTAAATCCAACTTTCCAGTCCCAAGGACTGGAATATGGTCAATTTGTTTAAAGTTAACTGCTGAAGGCGCCCACAATGAAGGCAGCAGCTCTAAGTCGTTGATCTTTTTACATATTTCCTCAGGCGTGAAAGGAAGGTTAGTGTACAGAACGACGAGCTTTTCCCCTTTCTTTTCATCTGGAACAGCAGTAACAACCATTTGATAGCCGTCGTCGCCTTCGTCGTTTTGGGCAACTGACGCGCGCGCGGGGTCTTCTGCGATAAGAATCTCCACTGCCTCTGTGAGTCGTTCTTCAATCAAGATGTGAGGCGCCATTTCACCGCCAATCTTTGAAATACGCATCTCGCGACCGGTTATGAAGATGAAGTTATTGTCGTCAATTTTTGCGACGTCTCCAGTAACATACCAACCGTCCTTAAATATCTTCGCCGTGTTTTCGGGATCTTCATAGTAACCGCTGGTAACAGAATTACCTTTGACGACAAGCATACCGGACTCGTTTGGCGGCATTTCCTCGCCGGTTTCCATATCAATAACTTTGGCGACAAAGTTAGGATTGGCTCGACCAACGGAGCCGTCAACATGATAAGGAGTAATGTTGTCAGGAGCGCGATGGCTGGGAAGATTATGACAAAGGACAGGTGATAATTCTGTTGCTCCATAACCTTCGTTCAGTTCGTAACCAAACTTTTCTTTCCAACCGTCAAGGAGTTCCTTAGGCGTTTTTTCAGCGCCAGGAACAGGAAATTCAATGTGTTCAAATTCCTCCTTTGGACATTTGCGCAAATAGGTTCGCATAAAAGTAGGGGTTGAGATGAAGAGAGTCGGCCTGTATTTTTTAGAGATTGCGCCAACCATTTTATAATCTAATGGATTAAAGTGGTAAACGCAAGGGTAGGAACTCATAAGGGGGAACCATACGGTAATAGTATATCCAAACGAGTGAAAGAATGGGAGAGTGCCGTAGATTATTTCGTATTTTTCCGGCATGGCTGACTGAATAAAGCTTTGACCGTTTGCAGCAATGTTAAGGTTAGATAAGACCATGCCCTTGGGGACGCCTGTTGAACCGCTTGTGAATACGACAGTGTTCGTATCAGATAATTTATGTTTAATAAGCCCGAGGACTCGTTCTAAAAGATATGTTGGCAACAGTAATTGCAGCAAAGCGATGATTTTATCGCTTGTGCGAATTTCTGTTTTTACTAAATCTTCGAGCACCAGAAGATCGGCTTCAATCTCTAGTTTAGGGAGCTTTTTCAATAATTGAGACGACGTCAATACTTTCTTGACATTAACTTTGCCAATGCAGTTATTGATAACCTCGTTAGTGAGGGTGTAGTTCAAATTAACAGGTATCCGATGGCCAAATGCTATCGCTGCGTTTGCAAGGACGGCGCCTACGGATGTAGGTAGAATTACTCCAACATATTTTTCTGGACCGAGAACACGATGTAAGACCCGTCTAAGGACGAGAATTTCTAACAAGGTTCGTGAGCCGCTGATTTCCTTTCCGGTTGAATCTGCCAGAAATATTTGCTTATTGCCAAAAGTACGGCATCCGCGAAGCGCGGCGCGCGTTGGAGGAAGCAACCAAACATTTTCAGGATATTTTTCATAATCACAGGCGTCGACGCAAAGTTCCTGAACGATGTGAAGGAGCCTTTGCGAAATTTGCGCGTCCGATTGGTTACTTTCGCGAGCTTTAGCTACGCTAAAAGGTTCCCCATACGATATGCACGGACGGTAGGTCGGACGGCTTTTGTTTTTTTTAGGTTTAGCGTAGGCCCATCGGGAACCAAAAAAGCCGACAATACCAAACGGGACGATAGGCGTTTCTGGCGCCTTTTTGAGAATGGAGAGAAAGCCTTGTTTGAATGCTCGGACTTGTCCGTCTCGGGTCAATCCTCCTTCTGGAAAGATACAGACAACCTCTCCATTTTGCAATGCCTCTTGGGCGCTCCGGATCATTTTTACGGCAGAAGACTTATTGCCGGGCACAAAGCTAATGACGCCTGTTTTGCATATGACGTATTGGGTCAGCTTCCCTTTTTTCGGAAGGAAATTGACGTCGGCAATAAAACGTACCGAACGTTTAGAAGTGCAGTAAACAAACAGCGAATCAAGGAAGGTAAAATGATTTCCAACAAGTAGAACCGCCCCCTCCTGTGGGATATTGTCAACGTTAAGCACACGCAGTCGATAACAGGCGCACAATACCAATTTAACGCAGGCTCGCAAAAAGGAAATGAAGCATTTGTCAAAACTAGTCAACTCAGTTTTCTCCTTTGACAGCTTTTTTGAACTGGAGTGGGAAAGATTGGAAGGTGTAGATAAAAATCGGTACCGACACAACGCCGCAGAATAACCAAATTTGCGTTGCGGACAGTCCTATTTTTTGCCCATCGACAGTGGGGAAGGGAGGGGCGGCAAGGAGGCCTTGGAGGACTGAGCAAATGGCCATTGCCGCAAATGAACAAAAGTTGTACGCGGCTATGATGCGACACCTAAATTCGGGCGGACTCTTCATCTGTAATGTCGCTAAAAGAGGCACATCGTACAAACCCCCTGAAATACCGAGTAAAAACAGACCTATTGCTCCAAAAATGAAACCCGTTGTGAAAGGGGAAGCAACTTCAATTATTTGAGCCGTTGACGCCGAATTAACCGTTTCCTCAAGAATCGTTGAGTCTGTATTTAACATTATGGCGCTTTCATTTGAGGGAACAGTAACCTCGGGTGTGAAATAGAGAAGGATGCAGAACAATGCAATGAACAACGCGCCAATAGGCACAAGCCCTAATTCAATTTTTCCACGAGACAACCGACCAGCTAAAAGCGAGCCAAGAGCAAGACCAAGGGAGAGACAAACAATTAAAACAGCTACATATTCTTGAGACACATGCAGATATTCCGTCGCATATTTATCTATATTGACCTGCGCTAACGCGCCCAATCCCCAGAGGTAGGCGCTTAAAATGGCAACCCAAAATAAGAACCGATGCTGGAAGAGGAACGAGAGATCTTTGCAGGTTTGTTCGAATGGATTGATAGGAAATTTTGCATTTGGATCTGCGGGTTTAATCGACGGGATAAAGAGACTTGAAATTAAACCAATAACTGCGATTCCAATAATTGTTCCCGCCCAAATCCACCAACGGTACATTCCCCCTTCGCCTGGGGTCGGCGCCTCATGATTTAAGGTTGTGAGAGCGAAGAGGATTCCGCCTATGCCAGTTCCGCCCATGCAAGCTATCATCGTTGTCATTGAGATAAAGCCGTTGGCTTCTGAAATCCGTTCTTCAGGAACTAGGTTTGGAAGACTGCCATATTTCGCAGGGCTAAAGAAAGCGCTTTGCGACGCCATTAGGAATAGTGTTATTAGCATAAAAGGAACAGACTTAGAAAGAATTGCCGCTGTTCCAATAAGCATAATAACCACTTCCGCTACTTTGCACCAAATAATGACATAACGACGGTTATAGCGATCAGACGCATACCCTGCATAAGAAACGAGAAGCATAAATGGAAGGACAAACGCTAATGAACCGATCATTCTAATCTCGTCTACTTTGTCCGTCCAACCTATCGCCCATTTTCCGATAGGAATAATTAACCATCTGAAAATGTTGTCGTTTAACGCAACCATAAATTGCGTAATAAGTAAGGCGATAAAGCCTTTAGTCCACAACGGAGGAGTTGCTGGTTTTGTTGCATCCAGCTTTTCGAGGGACGCTTCCATAAATTATCTCTTTGACTTTAATCCAGGTAACCAATGAACACATTCCCAGCAGGCAAAAGGGGATTGTATTTCAGCAAGGAATGTGAGCTTTAAGTCAACGTCAAGGGCGTCTATTTAATCGCTGAAACGGCGTCATGACGCTTCCCTTTGAATCGAGTTAATATTACGTTAAATCGGAAAAATGACAATATCATTCGAAGCGTAGTTTGACATTTTTTCAAAAAATGTCAAACTACGCTTCGAAAATAGGAAGATGGTCATTTTTGTAACGGTTTTTTTGATTATAACGATTGGAAGCGCAAGAAACAATAGGCAGTAATCGACGTTTGCCAACGAATAGACGACGACAACGGAAACATTTAACGCTACTTATTTTGCAGAATTTTTTTGCGTACGCGGCTGTTTGGTATTTGAAGACGATCACGATGCTCTTGGACCGTTTTACGGCTGACGTTAATGTCATAACGCTTCCGTAAAACAGACGTCAGCGCCTCGTCGCTAAATGGTTTGTTTTTATTTTCTTGCCTAATAATTTCTTGAATGGCGTCCGCTACTTCTACTCTTGTAACTTCGCCTGAAACAGCTTTGGGGAAGAGAGCTTTAAAGGATAAAAATCCCCTTGGCGTAGCCATCCATTTATCATTGCAGGCACGCGAGATTGTCGAAGAATCCAGCCCCAATTTATCAGCAATCTGTTGTTGTGTTAGCGGTTTAGGCGTTGAAGACTGATCTGAAAAGAAATCTTGTTGAAAATCTACTATTGCTTTTGCAACTCGTAGGAGCGTTGAATTACGATTGCGCAAGGCGTCGAGAAAAGCCCTTGCCTCCAGTAATTGGCGTCGCAAATACTCTTTTGTCTTTTGGTCGACCTGCTTTGAAAAAAGCATTTTACGATATTCGGGGTTCAGTTCGACGTCTTGTTGAGACTCGTCAAGTCGAACAGTCCAGCGTCCAGGTTCTGTTTCTTCTACGACAACTTCGGGCCGAATTGGACGTGTGGGTGCGAGGCTGGGAGCAAATAACTCTTCAGGTGAAGGGAAGAATGGAAAAGGTTGACTGTATATTTGGGATAAAACGTCTGAGGAAATCCCCGTTTTTTCTGCTAAGGCTCCAATTCGCTTTTTGTAAAAGTCGTCGAAGAAATCCGAAATAATAAGTTTCAGTTCATCGGCATAAAGCGTGTCAGGACGTACTCGCAATAAGAGGCTCTCTTGCAAATCACGAGCGCCCACTCCAGGAGGATCAAGCGATTGAACAATTTTAAGCGCCTCTTCTGCCTTTTTAATTTCTGCTGCTGACGGGGTGTGAGCAAAGAGGGCGTGCAGAGGATTGCTAAAATTTGTAACGAATTTGAGTTTATCTAATAGTTTTTTAGCTTTTTCACGTTCAGGTTTTAAAGTTTTCCTGCCAACGATAGCGTCGAATTCTTTACGTGCCAATCTCCGAGAGAATTTTGAAACAGAATCGGCGTCAAAATAATCGTCAAGAGCTTTCTTCATCCTTAGACGGTCTTCATACGTTGATGAGATTTCAAACATCGAATCTAGCTCATCAATTGCCTGTTCTGATTCTTCATCATAATCAGGATAGGCTACGAGATTCTTTGATATATGTGAAGACGGTTTGGCTTCGTCTATTTTAAAATAGCCGTTTGAGTCTAATAAGGCAATAATTCTTTTGCATAATTCAAGAGTTTCAGGAGCAAGAGAAGAATATTTGCTGTCAAGATTTAATTGGTTGATTAAATGCTCGTAAAGCGTCTCTTGTGCAGACTCCTCTGGGTCGAACTCCAGATCTTCTGTCGCATCAGCCACATAGCTCGCTTGATGGTTAGAAGGCGTAAAGGACTTTCGATAAAAAAAGTCAAAACCGTCTCCATCGTCTCCTTCCGTTTCAAACGCAGCTGCGTCAGGAGACAAGGCATTTACCGCTGTTGTGTCTGTGGAACGAGTTTGTTCGTCGAACTCTTCACTTCTTTCAGTCGAAGGTTTTGTGCGTCCGGAGATAAAGACGTTGTCTTGTGATTCGATATAGGCGTCAAGGTCGTCGTTCGCACGCTCCAAAAGATTGGAAAATTGGATTTTCTTTTGCTGGGCGTATAACTCTTGTTTGAGTTTGTTAGCCTGCTTAATCGCAATTCTCCGCTCCTCGGATAGTCCTAGACCTAATCTTGGCGATTTGAACGAATCAGACATTAAAACTGACCTTTGTTGTTACAAAAGTATTTGTAACTTGTGTTTGACGAGTTTTCCTTAGTCTCATTGCCTATTTTTCAGCGATAAGCTTGGACGAGACGTTGTTGATTGAGGGCTTGGCGAGGCAGACGAACTGTTATTAGAGACAACTTCGCGCAAACCAGAAAGATTCGACGAATGTTGCTGTTGCTGGTTCCGTTCACTTTGGACGGCTTGTTGGCGTCCTGACGGCGATTGTATGCTAAGCGATTGAAGCTTTATCGGTTGGAATAGTTTGTCGACCTTCTTGACCGTTTCGGACACGATTTTACCAATTCTCATATTGATTAAGGAGTGAGCAACCAGAACAGGAATTGCAACAAGCAACCCGTCGACCGTTGTAACGAGTGCAAAGTAGATGCCTTTGGCAAGATTTCTGCCGCCAGCGTCTGCAATTGCTAGTTCACCAAACGTGGCGACCATTCCTATAACGGTTCCAAGTAGTCCTAACATTGGCGCAACGTTACCAATCATCGAGAGAGGTTCAGTTTTGCGATATAAAGCAGTAGTTTCCTCGGTAGCCGCGTCTTCGATCGCCTTTTCGACAACATCCCAATCTTGACTGACCTCGCGTAAACCGGCGTAAGCGATTCTAGCTAAGAAAGAGTCGCTGCTTTCTGCAACTTTTAATGCGTCATCATACAATCTGTTGGTTATTAATTTTGATAATTCTTGTTCCAATTGGAAAGGAGCAAATGAATTGCGGCGTAACTTCAGGCAAAGTCGGATAATCAAAGAAACAGCAACGATTGAAGCAAAAAGCAGGATAACGCCTATCCAACCGCCAGCCCGAACTAACTCGAAAAATTTCGTTCTATCATGAACGGACGTCGTCGGCGCATCCACGTTCGAAGGCGTTGCTGTTGAGGGAAGTTCAAAATCTGATTCCAAAGAAGGTTCAGTTATTTCCGTTTCAGATCCTAAGCCGGAAAGGTCAAGATTTCCATCTTGCGCCCAGACGTTATAGGCAAAGATTGGCGACGGATTTACTCCAGAAGCGCCAACGCTATTCAGCTCTGACCAAAAGCCAAAAGCTATGGCGGCGTAGACGCTATATAACAAAAAAAGTTTGGTAAAAGGCGAAACTTGCTTCAAGGCTGTCTCTTGGTCGGCGTGAACAGTTAAGCGCTGCCGCGCCGCTTTCTTTGGCAAAAGTAATCGGTTAACCACGAGGCTGGCAGACACGAAAGCGCCGCGCCCCCTTCACAAAAAATGTTACGTACTTTATAATCATTATATTCTTATTGCGTTTATTTTAATAGCCGATATTTCGGAAAAACGCGAAGAAATGAAGATTTTTGAGAATTGTCCTCCGACTTTGTTCTGTTAACCAGGCAGAATGATTCGGGGAATTTTTAGATGTATAAATTTAGTTAGGAAGGTTTTTCAATGGCGAAGAAAACGATCGCTGCTGTCGACGTTGCTGGAAAAAAAGTTCTGATCCGCGTCGATTTTAACGTTCCGCTCGATGAAAACGGGAATATTACAGACGACCGTCGTATCCAAATGGCGTTGCCAACAATCAAAAATGTTCTTGAGCGTGGTGGAAAAGTTATTCTGATGAGCCACCTCGGTCGTCCAAAAGACGCGCCGGACGCTAAGTTTACACTTCGTCCGACAGCCGTTCGACTCGGCGAATTACTCCCTGGCACGAAAGTTGAGTTTGCGACCGATACTGTTGGAGAAGACGCCCAAGCGAAAGTTGCCTCTCTTGCTGATAACTCTGTCCTGGTTCTTGAAAACCTTCGTTTCCAACCTGGAGAGAAGAAGGGGCTTCCTGAGTTTGCAGAAAAACTCGCCTCTTTTGCCGACGTTTATGTCAACGACGCCTTTGGAACCTGTCACCGTACTGACGCCTCTATGGTCGCCGTTCCTAATGCTATGGCTGGCAAACCGCGCGTTTGTGGTTTCCTTGTTGAAAAGGAAATTAAGTATTTAACAGACGCAATTAGCGACCCTCAACGTCCGTTCGTTGCGATTCTCGGAGGCGCCAAAGTTTCTGACAAAATCATGGTTATCAAGAACTTGCTTGGTATTTGCGATAAAGTCCTGATTGGCGGCGCTATGGCGTATACTTTTTCTCTTGCCGAAGGCGGTAAGGTAGGTAAGAGCTTAGTTGAGCCCGACAAGGTCGAGCTTGCAAAAGAACTATTGGCTGCTGGCGGCGATAAGCTTGTTCTTCCAGAAGACGTTCATTGTGGCGATGCGTTTAGCGCCGATTGCAACAAGAAGATCGTCGCTTCCGGGGAAATTCCCGACGACTACGAAGGTCTTGACATTGGTCCCAAAACCGCTGAAATGTACGCCGAGATCATTGCAGACGCCAAGACGGTCGTTTGGAACGGTCCTATGGGCGTTTCTGAAATGCCTCCGTTTGATTTCGGCACAAAGGCGGTTGCCCAGGCAGTTGCCGACAGCGGCGCGGTTTCTATTATTGGCGGCGGAGACAGCGCAGCTGCGGTTCAAAAACTTGGTTTTGCGGACAAGGTTTCGCATGTCAGCACCGGCGGCGGCGCTAGCCTCGAAATGCTTGAAGGTAAGAAATTTGCCGCTGTTGAGCTCCTCGACGAGGCTTGACGCAAAGTTGTAAAGCGCAGGCGTCGTCTAGCCTGTTGCTTTATTTATTCCGACGCGTCTCTTTGCTTTCAGCGTTTCTTTTCACAGCCGACTCGGCGCGTCAGACACTTGTCGACGGCAAACTTTCATTGGTTTGCCGTTGGCAATGTAGTTAGGTTCGTAGAGTTACGAATACTTCCCAAGTTCTTGGCTGTTTGATTTGATTCCTGATTTCTTTTGACATTGTCGGAAAGAGCTTAAGAGCCCCTTGCTTGATATTTAAGTACATAGAAAGGTCAATTATGCGTCTTGCCGAAATCATGATTGACAGTCTTTCTTCTGGTGAAAGATTAGCCGTTTGGTGTGAATCACAACAAGGATGGATGTTGGTTTCAGAGCTTTTGAAGGAATCAGGAAAAAATCTTACGAACGTCTCGACGTCGTCTTTATTACGCCTCGGCTCTGAAAGTAGACTGGAAGACGTCGGTATGGCAGACGTCTATCAGGCAATTACTGATTATGAGGCTGAAAACAGAAATGAAATTCGTGTTTATAAACCAGGAATTGACTGTAAATACGGAAGATTATTTTCTTCACCAGAAAAGATTTTGTGCGTAGGTCTAAACTATGCTGATCACGCAAAAGAGTTTGGCAATCCCCTTCCAAACGAACCTGTTATTTTTAATAAAGCCCCAAGTTCACTCAGTTTTGCAGGAGCTTCTATCATTCTCCCAGAGCAATCTGACCGCGTCGACTATGAGGGGGAACTGGTAGTTGTCATTGGAAAAGACGGACGCAATGTCCCAAAAGAACAAGCGATGACCTATGTAGCAGGATACTGTTGTGGAAACGACGTGTCGGCAAGAGACTGGCAAAAGGGGAAACCGGCAGGACAATGGTTCTTAGGCAAGTCCTTTGACTCGTTTGCCCCTGTCGGCCCCTGCTTTGTTACAGCAGACGAAGTCGGTAATCCTAATGATCTGAAAATTGAGACAAGACTTAATGGACAGGTAATGCAGTCGTCAAATACAAGCTGTTTTATTTTCAAAATAGATTATTTGATATCGTATCTTTCCCAAGTAATGACATTAAGGGTTGGCGACTTAATCTTTACCGGCACGCCTGATGGAGTAGGAGACGCTCGTAAACCGCCGGTTTACTTAAAACGAGACGATGAAATAGTGGTAGAGATAGAAAAAATTGGAACATTAACGAACACTGTCTATTAATCGATTTCCTGTATATTTGAATTTATTTGGCGAGACCAGCGCTTTCCATAGTAAAAAGAAAAGAGACCTTCCAATGGATGAATCCCGCGAATTGACGCAAAGTCTTGAAGATTATCTCGAGGCAATATATAAGTTGAACAAAACGGGAAAACCCGTTCGCGGCAGTTACATTGCTAGTTTACTTGGAGTAAAACGTCCTTCTGTAACGAGCGCTCTGCGATCATTAGAAGAAAAAGGTTACGTCTTATATCAGCGTTATATGCCGATTACCTTGACTGAATCGGGTGAAAAAGAGGCGAAGCGCATTATTCGTCGTCACAAGGCAATGGAGATTTTTTTAGAACGCATTTTGGGCGTCGACGCCCAAAGTTCCAAAGAGGCTGCATGTCGTCTTGAACATACGATGAGCGACGAGATTACTACTCGTCTTGTTGAGTTTATCGAGTTTATTGACAGCTGTCCTCGAGTTGGCGCTTCTTTGTTCCGACGTTCTGATTACCATTGTCGCGACAAAAACGACGATCAGTACTGCGCAATGTGTATTCACGGGTGTCTTGACGAAATAGTCCATTCAGGAAGGACGGTGGATTTGTCCGGAGTTCATCGTGAGTCCAAATCTCTCCTTAATTTATGTCGCGATCATGAAACGGTGATACTTGTTCAATTGTCTGACGAATTGCGCGACAATCCTAATTTTTCCCCGATTTATTGGCGTACGAATAAAACGCTTCGCCTCCTGCCTAACGAACATTCGGAGGCAGGAATTTTAGTTCAAATTGACGATCAAAAGCAACTCGTTGCTCCGGAAGACGCCGCTAAAATCGAAGTGATTCCGTGCAAATGAGCTTTCTTTAACTACCGTTTTAAATCCAAATATTATCCCAAGGGACCGGTAGGGTCTTTTTCAACTTGCCAGTCGTTAACGCCATTTGTACGGTAAGACTTGTTTTTTACGCCTTGGCTGGCTTGACGGAGATGCCTATTAAACGATTCGAGAATATTAAAGGAAGTTCCTCGATAGGTTGTGCCCCAGGCCGAATGCGCGCCGGTTGTAAGGATATTTCTCATGTCAGCTCCATAGAACATATGCCAAGTGGTGCATAGGATTCCAAAGCCGTTCTTCTGTATGGCGCTTTGAGCAAGGCTTTTAATTCCTTCCAAATTTCGCCAAGGACAAGAGATGACGTCATATCCCTTAGACTGAAAATAAGAAGTTGTTGGCCAAGCTTCATCCTCTTTCGGTTTGCCATATTGCCAATCGCAAATAAGTATGTCTTTTGGGAGTTTGTCAACCAGACCGCGGGTCTTAGCATTTCCCCCCGTAACATATCCCTGATAATTGTCTGGCTCAATCAGCATATCGTGCCACATTGCCATACGACAGTTTCTTTCACGAAGAAGATCGTGAAAATAGATTAACCATTCTGCAAGCACGTCTGCGTAGGCGCCTTTGCGACGAGCAAGAAAACTAGAACCTGCGGAGTATGCTTCGTCGCATCCTATATGGAAAAACTCCGGCGAATCAAAAACTTCATATAGTTCGAGAACGCACTCGGTTAGAATTCTTTTAGTTGTCGGATTATAGATATTCCATGTCCAACCGTCCGGTTCAAAAAGGGGTTCATACTCAGGATAAAAATCTAAGGTTACATGTTTGCCTACCGAAACGCGGCTGCCCGACGCGTGGCCAAAGAGATTAATTTGAGGAATTAACTGGACGCCAAGTTTTTTGCCAAACTGCACAAGTCGACGCACTTCGGATTTGCTCGTGTGAAATTCACTCCACGTCAACATATTGTTAGATTCAAAGGGAAATGTTCCCCAGAACTCCAGCACGATATAATTAAACTTATAATAACTAGCAATTCTGATCGATTGTTCGATTTTTGTTGGATTTGTTTCGGGAAACCAGCAAAGGTGCAGACCACGAAAAGATAAAGCAGGCGCGTCTTCTATATAGGATTCTGGAACGAAAAAGCGTGAGGTTTGTGTAGATTCTGAATCGGCAAATGTTTCTGAAAGCTGCCTCAGTGTTTTGAAAGCGTTGCGAAAGCCTTCAAGGTCGGAACCCGCAATGAAGAGGGAGCCTCGAAGAACATTTTGCTTGGCCGTCGTTTCTTCAGGCGAAAGGTTTTCTTCCATTGAAGAATCTGGCAAAGCTAAAATGTACGAAGCCCCTCTTTTAGCATAAAAGTTGACGTCTGAGATTCCTTCAGCAAATTCCGCTTTATCCGAGTCGCCATCTAAATCCTGTTGCAAATTTTCAACAACTTCGCTCGGCGTCGACATTGAAACTTGAACTGCTGCGTTGAAGTATTCCTGGAAAGTTGTTTGTGTTTCAGCAACCAGGTTCTGTTGTTCGGCTGTGTTTAAGACGTCGGCTGGAGCGACCAGCGTGCAAGAAAGGCATTCATTGAATACGACAACTCCAGAGCCAAATTTTGTTGTTTGCGGCGCTGGAATTAATCGGGCGTCATACAGCGCTTTTTCACTAGGATTAGTTGGTTCAAAAGCATATATGCCGATAGCAAACACTAGGAAATGCAGGAATGATAAAGAACAAATGAAAAGCTTTTTCATGGGAACCTCGCTAGAAAAAAGGGTTTCAATATTTTCGACCACTGTTTTAAAGAGAAGACGCTAAAACTCAAAAAACAAATTTAAGACAATTCTTTTTCTGTTTGAGCAATCAATTTTCGAACCGCTTCCGCGTCAGGACATTCGCGTAAATTGTCCAGAAAATTGGGCGTTTTAAGAACGCGAACAAGTTTGCCAAGCGTACGCAAATAACTCGTGTCTGTCTGACAGCAGAGCAGGAAGAACACGTCTGTTTCGTTGTCATAGCCTCCGCCAAAGGGGATAGGTTTTGGCGTGACAGCCAGAGCGAGAAAGTCTTCCGCAATGATATTAGCCTGGGGACGACGTGGATGCATAATCGCTACGCCGTTTTCCAGCGCTGTTGAAGCCATGTCTTCACGGGCGCGCAGAGCCTCTATCATAGAGTCTACGTCCCAAAGTTTGCCATTGTTTTCGGCTAGTTCCGCCATTTTTCTAATGACAGAGGCTTTGGTTTTTGCAGAAAAAGAAAGATCGATTGCCCGGGGGTCAAGAATAGATACAAGAGAAATTTCTTCCTCAGCTTCGACGGCAGATTGAATAATAGCCTGCTCAAGTTGCTCCGTTTTTTCTACTTCAAACTCTGTCATTTCTTGCTCCATCCATAGAGCGACGTCAGCAAGAGCAAAAACCCACTTGCCTTGAATTTTACGACCTTTCAAAACCTCTTTTTCTGCTAACTTTTGAATTTCTTTTTCTGGTCGATTTAGAAACTTTGCTAACTCTTCAAGAGTGTAAGAATTTTGCATTTTAGACTCCATAAGCATTGTATGTTCATAGTGCAACGTCCTGGCGAGGTTGATTCTAACGCTTTTATTCGCATTTGCAAGAGCGCTTTATAATTCGTCCAGAAAGGAGAAACGCTCATTTTAATTGAAAAGATATTGATTCGTCTTATTCCAAAATAGTTGAGGAAAGTGGCGCTAGAAGAAAAAAGGAGGTCTTTCGACCTCCTCGTGGGACAATTATAAGTTCAAGCGTTTGTTCTATTACTGTAAGATTTCAGGAAGTTGATTTCCCTGATAACTACCTACATTGTTTGGCACGTATTGCGGAAGAACGTTTTGTTGATCGATTGTCAAGGCAGGATCGGCATAATCCGTAGTTGACGCAACGGTTGGGTCTGTGCCTTGAATTTGCGGATATGCTCCGCGGCTTACCACCTGCGGCGAAGTGAAGGCGTAGTTGACATATCGACCAGCGTCTCTTTCACGAGCCCTGCGCCAAGCGTCAAAGTAACCTTTGTTCGGCCAAGGACCTTCGGCTAAGGTGACGCCATTGTACTCAAGCAATGAACCTTTACGATAGTTCAAATTGACAATCGCCAGGTTATAGTCAATTACAGTTCGGTAGTAACGGGTTTCTGTATCTGCTAGTTCTTGTTGCGCTTGCAGGACTTCATATAACGTCGTCTTGTTGTTCAGGAAGGAATGGTGGACAGCGCGAACTTGCTTGCGGGCGGCGCGGAGCACGCCAAGGTAGTCTTCGATCAAGTGGTAGTTCCGTTCGACGTCACGGTACAAATCGCTGAGATTGTGAACCAACTCCAATTCTTGTTCTTGAAGAATTGCGCGTTCTCTAGCAAGCGCCAGTTCCGCATTACGAACAGCAGCCATTTCACGACGGAATCCCAAGGTTATAGAGGAAGTGATTCCTAAACCCCAGTTTTGATATTCGCCGCCCGTAAGACTACCATAAGCATTGTTCTTTTTATTGGAGGAGTCAAGCAAATCGTGTCCAAGACCATGAAAGCGATAGAGACCTTCTAAATCCACTTGCGGCTTGAGATAATTTCTTTGGGCAATTAATTCAAGTTCTCGTTTTTTTACCGTCCACTTTTGCTTTCTGAGTTCCGGAGCTCTTGCCAACCCCTCGGCGACAATTTCTTCCCAAACATATCGAACGCGCGCGACGGTAGGTTCGTCGACCGGTTTAATAAGTCGTCCGTCAGTTGGCGCAATACCGATCATATAGCGAAGAAGTTGTTCAGTCTTGTAAAGATTATTTTGGGCTTCTTGTGCAGAGACTTTAAACGACTGATAGTTCTTTTCTGCTTGCGCCAAGTTTTGAGCAGAACCTTGGGCTCGTCCAATTTTGCTTTGAGCGTCAACGGTACGCCACGATTGGAGAGCCGCTTCATAACCGGCAGCAGAGGCGCTCAAGTTACGATAAGCATAATAGAGATTCCAATATGTTTCTTCAATATCCTGAAGCGTGTTACGAACGCCCATTTCAAAATCAACGAGCGCAATGTCTGTATTGATACGCGCAAGCACGACGCCATGACTATTACCCATCGTTCCGTTTGGACCAGCAATACGGTTGAATTCAACCCCAGAACCACGAAATAAAGGTTGAGTGAAGCCTGCTTCGACGTAAGTAGTCCAGTTAGACCCCCAAAGACGACTAGTGGCGTCGCTCCAATCATATCCAATGCCCGTGCTTGCGTAAACGTTACCGCCAGTAGCGACTGTTTTAGACAAGGTCGATTGAAAAGTTCCAGTATCAGTACGCGTCCCTACGCTATCTTGGTACGAACTGACATAATTGCGCGCTACGTCGGCCTTTTGCCATGACGAGGTTGTGCTCCAAACGGCGTCAAAAGCAGAAAGAGCCGCCTGAACGCCTGCGGTAGGATTGGATTCGATGATAGCAGGGTCCCATACCGTCATAGCAGCGCTAGGCGAGGCGAGCAGAAGCGTGGGAGTTCCACTTACTCCATTTGCTCCAAAATTAACGCCGCTAAGTTGACGTAAAACTTTGCTGTTTTCCAACGCCATTTGACGGACTTCGTCAAGCGTAAGGAGCCATTCTTCTTTCGGATCGGGATTATCTAAGGTCAACGGAGCGAGGGCATTCTTGACGTCGTCCAACGAAGGCACGCATTCGTCCGGATACTCAATCTTGGTCTGCTCAGCTATATATTTGCTCTGGGCGTTTCCACGCGGGTGTAGAAATTTAGGCTGTTGCGGTTGGCATCCTGCCACTGCCGCGCCTATCAGCACGCTTGTTATGAGCGTTTTGATGCTAAAATGTCGATTCATTGGATTGTCCCTGTCCGATTAAACGACTTGGTTTCCGAAAAGTAGCTAGAAAAGGAACGCTCAGCTTGTGCCGTCGCGCGCACGCCTTTTTCAACTATTCAGGCATACGATAATGATTTTTTTGACAAGTGTAAACTGCAAAAAAGGTAATTTTCACACATCCACTACTACCGTTATCGTCAGCGCAATTGTTCTCATTAGAAAAAACATCTTTTTTTGATTTTTTTTATATATTCCCTCAAGAAACAGCACAACTCCGTGTACTTTAACACTCTTTTTGTGTAAATTTGCTATTTTAACAAATGCAAAAACGGGAAGATTAGAAGGGATGGATAAAGAAGATTTAGATAAAAAAGGCGTTTCCATTTGTACTTGGAAACGCCTTTATGCTTTGAGAAAAGCAGGTTCGTTAAACTGAGAGAAATCAGTTGTAGTAATTCATACGATTTTGGCAGGGAATAACGTTGGAATCCGGAATTTCGCGAATCCAGATATTGCGAAATTGAGTCGTGTTGTTGTGATCTTGAAGCTGGATGGGTTCTCGATCCGCGTGCGGTTGGTATTGTGGAGTACGATGGAAGAACGTATCGCCTTGGATAGCCCAGTGATTCTGGACAACGCAGCCGTTAAGAAGCACGGTGATGTATGCGGGACGAATGACTTCTGCGACGAACTCATTTCCATTTTCATCTTTTTCTGTACGAAGAATCGGACGGGTGAAGATGACGTCATAGGTTTGCCATTCAGTCGGCTTTTTAACACAGTTAACGTATGGAGGGAATTGTTTGTAAATAGAACCGCACTGACCTTCGAAATATGTTGGATTTTCGTAAGAGTCAAGAACTTGGAGTTCGTAGTGATTCATAAGGAAAATGCCGCTGTTGCCACGCGCTTGACCTTTTGCGTTAGGATCGTCTACCGGCGGACAGGCGAATTCGATGTGAAGTTGGCAACTTCCGAACTTCTTTTTAGTATACATAGGGCCGGAACCGGGTTTGCAGGTTATAACGCCGTCGGCAACATCCCACTGTCCGCCTGTCCATTCGTCAAGGTTTTCACCATTAAAGAGAACGATAGCGTCAGAGGGAGGAACGGCGGGCGTTTCGCCAGGAGTAACGATAGGAGGTTCCTTCCATTCGATTCCCGTACGGAAATCGCCGCCTCTGAATTCGTGATCTTGCGCGCAAGCAACGGACGCGAAAGATACAACGCCTAAGCCAAGCATAATAGCCATAAAGAAACGTTTCATAGTGTTTAGTCTCCAAGTATAGAGTGTTACGCCATGACAGCGCCGGGGGAAGAACGCTTTTCGGTTATAATGGACAAGCGTTTCCTGTTGGGGGTTTACGAGGTTGTCGACAAAAACAGAAGACTGTTTTTGCCATGCCGTCGTAAAGCGCCCCTTTATTATTTCTTTTTTTTTATGAAAATCAAGCGCCTAAACCACAACTCTGCCACTCGTGTTGATTCTGTGTTTTGAATACGTAATTTTGCAAAGCCGAAGACGCCTTTTAACAGCATTAGTTTAATGAACCTTTAAACAATGGAGAAAAAAGCAAGTTTTATTTGAATTGGGTTGAGAATTAGAATCGTCCAGATTATACTAAAGGCAATGATAATTTTTCAATATTAGTAGCAAAACTCGAGAGTGTTCGCCTTTACTTTTGACTAAGACGTCGCTTGGGCGAAAGTTATGGAGTTGGAAAAGAGAGAAAGTTTAATGACGAGTGACAATATGCAGTTGGATTCGACCAATTTGACAAATAATGCTTCTCAAAAGGAAGAGCCAAGTTTTTCGACGATTCTTTCCGATTATGATTTTTATCTTTTCGGAGAGGGAAAGCATTGGCAGATGTATGAGAGACTTGGCGCACACTTCAGAACTGTTGACGGCGTTGATGGCATTAATTTTCTCGTTTGGGCTCCAAATGCTTCCAAGGTTTCTGTAATTGGAGATTTCAACTATTGGGATGGCCGTCGCCATCCAATGCATAAGCATTATCCTTCAGGTCTTTGGGAAATCTTTGTGCCAGGCGTTAAGGAAGGCGACAATTATAAATATCGCATCGAGGGTGGAGGAGAGGTTTCTGAGCGTTCCGACCCCATTGGTTTTTTTGCAGAACAAGCGCCGAAGACGGCGTCGATAGTCATGAATCTCGATAGATATCAATGGAATGACGCCGCTTGGATGGAAAAACGTAAGAAGAACCCGATGGAGTGGGAACATCGTCCTATTTCCATATACGAGGTTCATCTTGGTAGTTGGTTGCGCTCTGAACGTACGCCAGACAAAAATCCCAACTATAGAGAAATTGCCGAACAACTTGTCGAATACGTAAAGAAACTTGATTATACCCATGTCGAACTGTTGCCGGTTGCTGAACATCCTCTGTTAGGAAGTTGGGGATATCAAGTTATCGGTATGTTTTCGGTAACAAGTCGTTATGGTCGTCCGGAAGACTTCATGTACATGGTTGATCTGTTCCATCAGAACGGGATTGGAGTTATTCTTGATTGGGTGCCCGCTCATTTTCCGAAAGACGGACATGGTTTGCGCAGATTTGACGGGACCGCCCTGTACGAGTATGAAGACCATCGGCTTGGCGAACGGTTAGATTGGGGAACGCTTGTTTTCAACTACGGGCGTAATGAAGTAAGGAATTATTTAGTTGCTAATGCGCTCTTTTGGTTTGATAAATATCACATTGACGGCTTGCGTGTAGACGCTGTTGCGTCGATGTTGTATCTAGATTACGGACGCGAGAGCGGCGAATGGGCGCCTAATAAATACGGAGGTCGTGAGAATCTAGACGCTGTTGAGTTTCTTAAAGAGCTCAATGTTCAGACTCAGACTCAATATCCCGGAGTCTTGATGATTGCTGAAGAATCGACAACATGGAAGGGCGTTTGCAAGCCCGTGAGCGACGGCGGACTCGGTTTTTCCATGAAATGGAACATGGGATGGATGAACGACACTCTGCGTTATTGTCGTGAGGACCCTATCTATCGCAAGTATCATCACAATGTGATGACCTTCAGCATTACTTATGCATTTTCTGAAAAGTTCGTTCTGCCCATTTCTCACGACGAGGTTGTACATGGAAAGGGAACTATCATTGGAAACGCCCCTGGAGACCTTTGGCAAAAGTTTGCTTTGGCTCGGTTGTTGTACAGTTATATGTGGGCTCATCCTGGTAAGAAACTGCTGTTTATGGGATGCGAGTTTGGACAGTGGAAGGAATGGAATTTTAACGAATCTCTTGACTGGGGACTGTTGAAATACGACGATACTCACGGAGGACTGCAACGCTGTGTTGCTGATCTGAACAGAATTTACCAGAATGAAAAAGCGTTGCACGAACTCGATTTTGACTATTTCGGTTTCGAATGGATCAATTGTAAAGATTGGGAAGAAAGCTTGTTTTCTTTTGCAAGAAAAGCGAAAGATCCCCGCGATCACGTAATCGTTGTAACAAACTTTACGCCTGTCCCCCGGCGTAAACTGATTGGAGTTCTTGCGAACGTAGACTATCAAGAGATTTTTTGTTCTGACGCTCCTTATTACGGTGGAAGCGGTATCGGAAATGGCCTCGTTCCTGTTCAGGACAAACCTTGGGATGATCGGATGCAATCGATTGAGGTGTTGATACCTCCTCTTGGAGCCTCGTTCTTTAAACCTGTTTGGAAAGAAACAGAGTAAACTTGTTCTGGTTCGACAGGATATTAGGAAGTTTAGTCGTCAGGCAGGTTGCTTTGCTGGGTTTAGCGTATTTGGGTTAGGACCAAATCGCAGCAGATGCGTAAAATATCAAATTATAGAATTTACAACTGAATGAAGGCGCTGAAACATAAAGGCGTCTTCATTCTGATTTGGTTTCGGTTATCTAAGAGGTTGGCGTCCAATAACAGCTTTTAAGAAGACGAGAGGGCTGCGCCCTATCTCTTTAGACATGGTGAAAAAGAGGATGGGGGGCTCGACGCTTTTAAGTTTGTTGGGATAATGAGCTTTATTTTACATTGCGACTTGCGCGTTGTGTCCTTATCGATAGCTGACGTCAACGCATGAGAAGGGAGACTTTCGTTGAGATACGCCCTAATTAGCGACATCCATAGTAATCTTGAAGCGTTCCATTCGACTCTTGAAGATATTGAGAAACAGCAAGTTGAAAAGATTTGTTGTCTTGGCGATTTGGTGGGGTATGGTCCTAACCCTGTTGAATGTGTCGATTTGATGCTTTCTTTGCAGAAGAAGGGCAAGCTTGAAGTATGTTTGCCAGGCAATCATGATCAGGCGGCAATCTTTGGTTCCGAAGGCTTTAATTTTATGGCGCAAGAAGCCATAGAATGGACAGGCGATCTCTTGGAAAGAAGCGGGGCGTTAGCGTCTGAACGATTAGACTTCTTGGGTGAAATGACCCAGCCACAAGCCCGCGTTTTCCAGAAGGACGAATTATTGTTTGTACACGGTTCTCCGCGCAACTTTCTTAACGAATATGTGTTTGAGGAAGACGTTGAGGATTTTAAGAAGCTCGAAGACATCTTCACTTCTGTCTCTCGGAAGTTTTCTTCCAAATACTGTTTTATGGGGCATACGCATGTGCCCGGCATTTTTGTTGATAACAAGGTTGCTGGTAAATACGAGTATCATTCGCAAAAAGATATCGCTGAGAATCTTGGTGGAAAATTCAGTTTAGGCGATGATATGCTGTTAGTGAACGTTGGCTCAGTTGGGCAGCCCCGTGATGGCAATCCGCAGTCGTGTTACGTAATATTGGACTACGAGCCGCAACGCGAGGGCAACTATATTGAGTACCGACGTATCGACTATGACGTTGCTAAAACCCTGGAGGCTTTTGATAATGTTCGCAAATCGTCAGACAAATTACATGTGTTCCTTGCTGAACGAATTAAGGAAGGGCGATAAACTGCCTTTGCGACGCCTTCGAAAAACCCGCTGAAACAAATTAGTAAACCAGTAAGTTGTTTGTAATTTTTTGGATGGCAAGTATCTTTCTCAGTTTTAAGAAAGTGGTCGCCGTCTTGACCAATAGGACAACTTTAATTTCCCCTCTTTCATGTCTATGAACGTTAAGACGAACGTCTTATAAATACCGCTGTCTATAACGTCCGATTTAATTTTTATGAGCGTACCAAAACTCCCACAGCATATAGACCCGCCTCAAATTCCCAATTCAATGCGGAAAGGCACAGAAGAACAGCCGCCAAAATCGAACTTCTTTTTCATTTTGATGATGACGTTTCTCGTCATCTGGACTTTTCGTATTTTTAGTTCCCCTGAAGATAAGCCGATTGTTGTAGACGATCCGCCTTCCGTCATAGGCGCTAATGTTGTGCCTGAGTTGACTGACGCGGTTCGAGAAACGCTTCCTAAAGACTTCGTTGAAGCGGCAGAACAATCGCAGACTAGTGTTAAGCCGAGATTTGTAACATTGGGTTCTCTTGATCCCAACAGTCCTTATCGGATGTTGATTACCTTGTCAAATCGCGGCGCTTCTATTACTCGCGTGGAACTAAATGAATCCGCCTATGAGGATAACATCGACTCGTCCGGTTACCTGGGACAAATTATTGTAGACGAATCCTTGGCGAACGACGAATCTCATGCCGGTTTGCCCGGCGTTTCTGTGCAAGCTGCTGGGGCTGGAACTCCTATCGCCCTTGCCGGGCTTAATGTTGGCGATCGCATTGTTTCGTTTACTGATGCAAATGGAGTAACGACGAAGATCAATGAAATGCTTGATTTGCGCGACGTATTGCTCAAAACGAAGCCAGGCGATAAGGTTGCCTTGGGGATTTACGAAGCTGACCGTTTGCAAACAAGCAGTTCGTATAGAACGACGTCGATGATTACGACAAACTATTACATGAATAGAGCGTCTAAACCCTCCGACGAAATGGTTTTTGCAGACGTTGCAGAAAATGTGACGCCTGATCCTAACGATGAATCTGTTGAGACGACAGAGCAGGATTCTGCGGCAGAAGGAGTCGAGAACGGCGTCCAAAGCGAAGAGGTCGAGGGCAGTGAGCAGAGGGTTAACTCAGATGTTTTGAACGAACAAGGACACGGTTCCATTGTTGATGAACTTGGCGAACCCACATTAGTTGAAGTTCAATTAGCTCACGCTCCTTTGTCTGTGCTCCGTCCTAGTGGTTTAGTACGTGATTATGCGGACTACCTCGACCTTGTAGGGTTGCAAGGAGGCTACGTTGATTTCGGGGAAAATGAGAATAATTACCTGAGAAATTATGATAAAAAAGCGCCTCATATTCGAAAAGTTAACAGTGAGCCGGCGTCGTTTTTGACAACGCTGGGGAGTATTGACGGAGAAAAAATTGCCGCCTGGTCTCCCAGCGAGGCAGACATTAGAAGCAACGCCGCTAGATCAACCCTTCTTGACAATGAACTTGCTGGCGTGAGTTTGCGTAATGGCTTTTGGAACTATGTCGCCGAAGAATCTAGCGATAGCGTGGCGGTTTTTGAGAAGATTTTGCTTGAACGCCGTTTGAAGGTTACCAAGAAATATGAACTTGTTCAGCGTGCGGACGAAGACGCTAGCGCTAATAACAACAGGAGGTCTGACTCGCAAGACGCTGTCATGTGGAATGGGCGCGCCTACCACTTGAAGCTATCGTTTCAAGTTCAGAACTTCGATCCTAACGTCGAACGGGTTGTTTCCTGTTTGCTTGATGGTCCTACCGGTTTGCCATTAGAAGGCGCGTGGTTTGCGTCAGGTCGTAAGACTGGCCCTAAAATGGGATCTTATGGTTTGCGTGACGTAATCGTTTCCATTAATAATCGCAAGACGTTTGACGTTATTTCTTGTTTGAATATTGCCCAGGGAAAAGCCACTCAACAAA
>JAQVHZ010000102.1 GCA_028695965.1 Thermoguttaceae bacterium
ACGTCTGTGCCTCCTTCGACGAATATAGGAACGATTGGTCGTTTTGACATGAGCTCTGGTTGGTGGACATATAATTTTGTTGCGAATTATGCATATCCGCGTTATAAGGAAATGATTCCTGAAATTAAAAGCGTTCAAGAGGAACTGGAGAACTATTTCTATACGCTGCAACCGGCAGTTGAAAAAACTGCGGAGGAACTTGCTAAGACGGATCAAATCGCCGCAGTGCAATTCTTAACCGATTACTCCACGATGCAAACTGAAAAAGCTCGCGATCGCTGGGAGGAACTTGCAAACGATTTAATTGTTAAATTTAATGACGGATATACACGAACTCCAGATGGAAAATATCCGAATGTTGGTTATCCGGAAGAATGGTTGCGTAGAGTTGTAAAAGAACGCGGCGAGCAATTCGAGCTTCCTGATGAAGAAAAGAAGGAGTAAAAGTAGACTTTTTGTTCTTCACTTGGTCGATATGAATTGTGACAAGATTGGTAAAAAATCATGCGAAAACGTCATTTTTGCCAATCTTGTTGCATTTTACAAGAAAAACGGTCAAAAGCTGTTCTTGATTGGTCTACAAGGGAACTTGAACGGCCTTACAGACCTCTAATACACGAAGGTGGAGTGTGAATTGTGCCTTTGAATGATTAGTTCATTTTGAGGAATAATATTTTGAAAAGGAATTTTCCATGAAGAAGACGAATTCGACGAATAAATGCGCGCTTCGCTCGCGCTCGTTGAAGTTTGAAACGTTGGAATCGCGTGAACTTTTAGCAGTAGACGCTACGTCTGCCCTTACGAGTTCAATTCTAATGGATAATTCCAGCGTTGAAACTGGCCTCTATTCTAACTCGGCAGCAACGAACGATTGGTATGATTTGACGTCTTCAAACCTTAATCCGTCCAATATTGATCAAGAATTGCTCGAACAGACAAACCGATTTCGCACCGATCCACAAGGGGAGGTTGAGCGTATTTTTAGCGTGGCGACGAACGAGGAACTCATCGCTCGCAATAGTCTTGTCAATATTGCTATTTCTCTTACCTCCTATCCTCGCGATTCAATAGGTGCGTTTTTGGAAGAAATGAGGTCGATTACCCCTACGCCCCCTCTTGCTTTTAATTCATCCCTAGCGTCTGCTGCTGCTGCACATACCTCTTACATGAAAATGCGCAATGATATCAGCCATCAGTGCGTTGGTGAAGATCCGTTGGATAAACGTTTACTTAAGGCAGGGTTTCAACATGGAATCGACGGCTCAGGCGGTCTCTACGGAGAAAATATTGGGGGAAGTTTTTTTGAGCAAAACGGTTTTTCAGTAGCTTCATATATGCAGGCGGCGTTTGTCGTCGACTGGGGGATTCCTGCACATACGCATCGTGACACGATTGTAAACCCCGTATACACTGAAATAGGCATATCTGTTCAATCGACGCCGAAAAGTGTCGGCCCGTATCTTGTCACTTGTGATTTTGGCAGAAGTGTCGAAGGCGTCCGTACTGACGGCGCATACCTTTTGGGCGTCGTTTTAGACGACCTCGATAACGATAGATTCTATGATGTAGGCGAAGGACTTGGAAACATTTCCATACTTATTGAACGAATAAACGGGACGGGAACGCCTGAGTCTGTAACGATTTCATCATGGAGTTCCGGCGGATACCAAATTTTTCTTGTGAATGGTTCCTATCGAGTTACAGTTTCAGGCGACGGCTTTAACACGTCAGTCACGAAATCAGTTACTATTAGCGACGGAACAAATGCCAAATTAGACTTCTTTACAAGCGACGCTGGCGCCGCTATCCCCGTAATCGACCTGAATGGCGAAGCAGAAGGCAGAGACTGGAGCGTTGTGTACGTCGAAGGAAGCGCAGAATCTTTGGAAGTCTTTGCTTCGAGCAAATTGACTGTTACAGATGAAGATTCTGCATATTTGTACGGCGCAAAGATTACTTTATCCGAACGTCCTGACGGCGTCAAAGAATCGCTTGACCTTTCAGTAGGCTCTTCTTCTATAACTGCTTCTTTTGACGAACAGTCGGGGCGTATTACATTAGAAGGCGCCGGAACAATTGAAGAGTACGAAAATGTAATTGCTTCTTTGACATACTTTAATGAATCAGAGTTATGCACGCTTACGAATCATACGATTGTCCTCTCAGTATACGACGGGAACAATTGGAGCGAAGAAGCCGTTTTGACTGTGTCTATCCAGCCAACGAATTTGCCCAATATGACGGTGCATGAACTTGTTGTTTACGAGGGCGACGAAGGGACAAAAGCGGTCAATTTTCTTGTTGAACTAGACGCGCCAGCACGTTTAGACGTATCCTTCAACTTTAATGTGGCTCTTGGCGGAACAGCTGTTGAAGGAGAGGAATTTGTCATTTCCAAGGGCGATCCTATTGTCATTGCCTCTGGCGAGAGTTCTGCAACAATTGATTGTTATATCGTTGGCAACTATAACCCCTTGAAACCAGAAGGGTTGAAACGAATTGAAGAAGGTTACGAGAATCCGTCGACAAATTTCTTCTTAGAAATTGTTGAGCTTGAAAATGCATATTTGACCAACGAAAATTCGCTTGCGAAAGCCACTATTTACGACGATGACTCGCCAATTATCCTGGGTGAAACCGATAAGTATTCGTTTGACAGCGTACTTTCTACAGACAACGGCCAGCGGCGCTATGTGTTTTCGTTGGTTCCAGTCACAAGCGGGCTCTTTACTTGGAACGCTGACTCCTTAGGTCTGCCCGAAGGCACAATTGTCAGTGTGCGTGAGACGGGGCTTGAATCCGAACCTATCGCAGTTTCCAAATCAACTCTTTCTGGGTGTAACGTACAATGGTTTGCTGATCCTAGCGTCGAATATTGGATTACTATTGAAGCAGACGCCGATTTCAATTCGATCGCTGTAAGACTATTGCCTATTACTGATGAGAAAGTTGTTCTGGTCGATCCAATTTTCGATAACGCTGACACAAACTTGCTGCAATTGATGTGGGAAGACGAAGACGTCCAATTGGGCGTAGGCGATCTGTTCTGGGATTTTTATGCGGGATATTGGGACGGCGTCTCGTTGAAAACGAATAGAAACGACCTTGATTTCGCCTTAACTCTCGCTCCATTTAGTCAAAATATAGCTACAAGCAATGGGGAAACGACTGACTTCTCATTGGACGAGCGAGGGAGTCTTTCTACTACGGGTTTCGCAGCGTTTAAGTTTTATGGTAAAACTGAAAACGAAAAACTGACGTTTTCCGGGACAAGCGGTAACGATTACCTCTATTATTCTAACGGAGTTGGATATTTTCAATGTTCCGACGGAAATATGTATTCTTTTGACTCTGTCAATAACATTGTAGTCGACGGTATGGGAGGCGTTGACAGAGCTTTCATTGAAGACACCCCCTCCAATGATCGATTAGAGACTAACAACGATTTGTTAGCTTTGTATGGCGGTGGTTTTTCTTTGACGGCGAAGAGGTTCTCCAACGTCAGAGCTGTGTTCAACAAGGGAGGAGAGGACTCCTATTTCGCCTTCGATCATGGAGACGACGTGGAAGCTCATATTTCCAATTCTTCTGCCATAATCTCCGGAACATTCGAGGTAACAGATCCCGCAAACGAAGTTGGAGGCTTGCCCGAGGCGGGCTCTGAGAATTTATTTCCTTATGTTCGTACGGTTGCCGGGATTGAACATATCAATCTTGCTCCTGAAGATACTATTGGTTCAGTCGTGTTGCATGGCGACAACTCCATAGGAGCTTATGTTGATATTCAGGTCGGTAATCTTACAGCTTATAACAAGCGAGCAGAAACCACGACTTCCGTTAGCCGAGCTAAGTCCTTGACGATTTCGGGCTTGAACCCCATTCTTGACGAACGCTTTACCGTAAATATGCCATCGACATACCAAAGTCGTGAAGAAGGGAATTTACTGGTTGTTGAAGACATGGCGTCTGGATGGACAATGAAAATTCCTCTTTGGAAAGAGGTGGAAACGACGCCGGATATTTCTGGAAGTCTGTTGGAAAATAAAGAGAGCGAGAAAAAGGAATATACCAGCGCCTCTTTAAGCAACGAATCGAAAGGTTCCGATTCTATACTCGACGTCTTTTCAACCTGGAACAATGAAGAGACAAATGATTATGATTTGGATTCTATCGTGACTAATACCTTTATCCCACAAGAGACTAATAATGTTTTCCTGTTGGCTCATTCCTTAAAGGATAACGACTGGAACGTCTCGAAAAAGAAGCGTTCGATCTTTCAGTAATAGGCGTTGAGTTACCTGATCTGCTAGACTAAGCGACGTATAAGCGAGTTTGTTGATGGAAGATGTTGAAGAAAAGATAAGCGTTCCAAAGGAGTGGACGAACGTACTTGGGATGAAATTCAAACTAGTACGCGCTGGAACTTTCGATATGGGGAGTCCTCGCAACGAGTTTCGGCGATTTGCTGATGAACTTCTTCATTCTGTCACTTTGACAGAGAACTTTTTTCTAGCTGTTTTTCCTATGACACAAGCTGAATGGCGCGCCGTATTAGGGGAAAATCCGAGCAAATATCCCAGTTCAAAGAGAGCGCCAGTCGAATCGGTAAGTTGGTACGACTGTATGGATTTCATTGAAAGAATTAATGAGAAAGAGTATGCTCTTGAATTGCGAAATTACTTAGGCGCCAATTGGCAATACTCCTTGCCAACAGAAGCTCAATGGGAATATTCATGTCGAGCCGGCTCTTCTACTCCATATTATTTTGGCTCTAGCCCAAGCGGTAATGAAGGCAATTTTGGAAAGACCACGGTCGATTCCAATAAACTCAAAGCAGAAAGTGATGCGGATCAACGTCTGGAAACGACCTCGGACGTTGGGTTGTATCCTCCCAATCCTTGGGGGTTTTACGATATGTGCGGGAACGTTTGTGAATGGACTCTTGACGGATACGCTGATTACGACCCCAAGAAAAAAGTTGATCCTGTCGGCGTCTCTTTAACGGCTGAACGAGTTGCACGAGGTGGGAATTGGCGAAGTTTACCGGAGAATTGTCGTTCAGCGAGTCGTTTCAACTTTCTTCCTACATATCGAGGCGACAATTGCGGGTTGAGAGTAGCTATTGTTCGGAAACAATAATTCCCTCGTAAAATTTTTCTTGCAAAGACGTCAAGTTTTCAACAGCGTTTCTTTTTCCCGAAACTCTATTGACTTCTAATGCTTGAGAAGTAAAATCTCTAACGCTGACCTGTAAGAAAGTTTTCTGACAGGAAAGTTTGTTATTGGACGTTTATTCGAGTTCAATTGCTATTGAACTCGAGCGTTCTGCAGTTGTCGAACTGAGCGCCGAGTCTACTCCTTGAATGGGGAGTATTCTTCGCGGCAAAGCATCGATGCAAAAAGGCTTTTCTGCCTCTTTATCTTTGAAAACCTTTTGGATAGAGTTATCTCTACGCTGAGATTTCGGATAGGTTTGCGTTAATGTTTTGCCGCGTATCGAGTTAGTTCGAAACGCGGTTTTTTTTAGTTAATTCTTGGCGTCTTCAAGATTATTTTAGGCGTTATAGCGCTAAACGAGGCAGGTCATGTGTTTGACGACACGAATTGCGGCTATTTCGATTATTGTTGAGAAAGAGGGAGCGCGAGAAGAGATTAATAGGCTTTTGCATCAGTATTCTCGGCATATTGTTGGAAGACTTGGTATCCCGTACCGAAAGCGTGAACTGAGCGTTATCGTTATAGTGGTCGACGCCCCCAACGACACTGTAAGCGCTCTGACTGGAAAACTTGGAAACTTGAATGGCGTTAGCGCAAAAGCAGTTTATTCTAAAAAAGAATTTCCAGTGGGTGAAGATCAATAATACTTTTTTAACTAACGTTGAATTTGTCATTAGAAATATAAGAATGAAGATTGGAACAAAACGTTCCTGCAAGGAGATTCTCGTGTACGATATAATGTCGTCAAAAGCAGAAGAGTTCATTAACGATGAGGAAATACTAGCCACACTCGAATATGCAGAACAGAACAAGAGAAATGAAGCGCTTATCGATTCTATTATTGAAAAAGCGCGCGAATGCAAGGGGCTTTCCCATCGCGAAGCTCTTGTTTTGCTTGATTGCGATATTCCTGAAAAGAACGAGGAAATCTTTGCCTTGGCGCGCGAAATTAAGCAGAAATTTTATGGCAATCGTATTGTTATGTTTGCGCCTCTGTACTTGTCAAACTACTGCATCAATGGATGCGTCTACTGTCCTTACCATCTAAAAAACAAACATATCCGCCGCAAGAAGTTATCACAAGATGAGATTCGCGCTGAGGTTATCGCTCTTCAGGACATGGGCCATAAACGGTTAGCTATTGAAACGGGAGAACATCCGACAGAAAATCCTATTGAATACATTTTGGAAAGTATCCGAACAATTTACAGCGTTAAGCATAAAAATGGCGCAATCCGACGAGTCAACGTCAATATTGCCGCAACTACTGTCGAAAATTACCGGAAGCTCAAAGACGCTGGTATTGGAACCTATATCTTGTTCCAAGAAACTTATAATAAAACAGCTTATGAGGAACTCCATCCTACTGGACCAAAGCACGATTATGCTTATCACACTGAAGCAATGGATAGGGCAATGGACGCCGGTATTGACGACGTTGGTTGTGGCGTCTTATTTGGTTTAAATCTTTACCGCTATGATTTTGTCGGCGTGTTAATGCATGCCGAGCATCTTGAAGCAGCAAAAGGTTGCGGTCCGCACACCATCAGTCTTCCTCGTATTAGAAACGCTGACGATATCCAAGCAGATCTTTTCTCCAACGCTATTTCTGACGATGTTTTTGAAAAGATCGTAGCTGTCCTGCGCGTTGCCGTCCCTTACACGGGCTTAATTATTTCTACGCGTGAATCTCCCGAAGCTCGGGAACGCGTATTGAAAGTAGGCGTTTCTCAGATTAGCGGCGGCTCGAGAACAAGCGTAGGCGGCTATGTAGAGGAAGAAAAAGAGGAAGATAATTCATCTCAATTCGACGTCAGCGATCGAAGGACCTTAGATCAAGTCGTGAATTGGCTCATTAGCTTGGGCTATATTCCAAGTTTCTGCACCGCATGTTATCGTGAAGGGCGTACGGGGGATAGATTCATGGCGTTGGTCAAGAGTGGAAAAATTGCCAATTGTTGTCAACCTAACGCTTTGATGACCCTTAAAGAATATCTTGAAGACTATGCGTCTCCTGATACCAAAGTGAAGGGAGAGAAACTTATTGAAGACGAACTGAAAAATGTGCCAAGCGATAGAATTCGTGGTATTGCAACCGAGCGACTCCTTCAAATTGAAAAAGGCGCTCGTGATTTCCGGTTCTAGTAGGACGTTCTTCAACATAAGCATGAGCGCGGTCTGGACCAAGATCGCGCTTCTTGTCAACAGCGCTATTCGCCGTCGTGGAACGGGGGCGAAAGACCTTGTAATTGATAGAGCGCATTTTTGGCGGCACGCTGTTCCGTTTCTTTTTTGCTAGCGCCCCAAGCCGCTTGGTAGACCGTCTTGCCAATTTTTACAGCCACCTTAAAACATTTGCAGTGAGACGGTCCCTTTTCGTCTAGTAAGAGATATTCCGGCATTGTAAGTGGAGACTGTCGTTGAATCTTTGTCTGCAGTTTTGCTTTGTAATTATCGTCTAAGCGCTCGACTAAACATTCTATTTCGTTTTTACTAACGCCAAGATTATCAGAAAAGTATGAGTTTTTTTTGGCCTTGGCGTCTTTAGGAGTAAAGAAGGCTTTTATTTCTGGAAGGAAATTTTCTTCAATGAAGAGACGCGCTTCTTCGAATCCTCCATCTAGATAAATTGCTCCGATAACAGATTCCATTACGTTAGCAATAAGGGAGTCTGGAACGCTTGTTAGACCTCGCCCAACAAATAAAAATTGATCTAATTCAAGTCGCACAGCCACTTTTTTGCATACTTTTCTGCTGACGATCGTCGCTTTTATTTTGGATAATTCTCCTTCTCGAAGCGAGACAAAATTTTCATAAAGCAAGTTCGATACTACTAACCCCAACGCCGCGTCGCCTAAAAATTCTAAACGTTCGTTTGAATCAATATGAGTCGTCGAACACGACGAATGAGTAAGGGCCTGTTTGAGTAGTTCGCGATCGTTAAAACGATATTTAATTCTATGCTCACATTCGTCGAGGTCTGGCGTTGTCTGTTTCATTGTCGTAACAATCTAATGCGTTGAGGCGTCAAAAAAGCAAGACGAGCACAATAATCAAAGCAATTACCACCAATCCTAACAGCGGAAATAGCGCGTACTTAATTAACTTTTCGTTGATACGTTCAATTTTTTTAATTTCTTCTTCCGAAGTATCATAGCCCTCTTTTGTGTTTTTCGACGCCTTGCGAGTTTTATGTGCAGAATTTGTTGCGTTTTCCTTTTTTGCGCGTAACGATTTTGAGGAAGTTTCTGCTGATGCTTGACGACGAATAGGGGCATTTGTTTCTAAACGCTTGCTAGAAGTTTGTGAAGAATGAGGTTTTTCTTCTGGGAGGTCGTCTTTTTTCTTTAAACTAGAGAAATCTATACGGTCTCCCAGCAGCGCAGCGTAATCAATAGTAGCGTCGGAAGAGTGGGATGCGTCGCGTTTAGTTTTAGAGGAAAAATCAGCTAGAGTCGCAGAATCAGACGTCTCCGATTCTTGCTTCTTGTAGGGCCGATCAATGAAACAGGCCCGTAATTTTTCTGGCGACCAAAAATTATCTGATCGAGTAAGTTGTAATTTGAAAAAAATCCCAATTTCCTCTTTCTCAACCCAAGGTTTCAGAAGTTCTATAACCTGTTTAGCTGACTCCACATGCTGCACAGAAGCGTTGAGGGGAGCATGGTCCAGCAACGCCATAGTGATATCTGATAGTTTACGAGGAACTGCAGGATTGAGGTTGTACGGTTCTTCAGGGGACGCGCCTTTTTGATGTGCGTATGCTTTATCAGAAGCGTCTACGTTTACTTGGGTAGAAAAGGGCGTTATGTTTGTGAGCAAAAGATATAGAAAACAACCCAAAGAATAAAGATCCCACGTCTCCTTAGGAAAAGCAGGCGAGTCAATTTGTTCTGGCGAAAGATAATCTGGAGTTCCTTGCGGTTGTTGGACTTTTTCTAATCTTTTGGCATAGCTGCCGAAATATAAGGAGGCGTTTTCACGTTCCCAATCGTCTATGAATTTCCCCAAACTTGAACAAGGCGCATAATTTTCAGGGCTGCGAATTGGACAGGACAACCCAAAATCGCCAATTTTTACCTCTCCAGATTTCATTAAAAGTACGTTAGCGGGCTTGATATCACGGTGTACAATACCGTTACGATGCAGGTAATGCAAACCTTGCGCTACTTCCGAAACGATATAGCATGCAACACGGTAATCCATTTCGCCAGACTCGTCTTTACAGCGCGCGAGCAGTTGACGAACATTTCCTCCATTGACATACTCGGAAATTGAGTAGTGGATAGACGCGTCTTTTGAGTTGCTATAACATTTAATAATGTTAGGATGTTCCAAACGTTTAGACAATTCGCATTCGCGCAAAAACAGACCTATTGCCTCAGGCGTGGCGCTGCGAATTGGCAAGATTTTGATAGCGACGTCTCCTTTAAATTTCACTCCGTTTCGATCAATATTTGACGGGAGGTCAGGAGAACGACCAAGAAAGACCTTTCCAAAACCGCCTTTTCCTAGCAAATCGATAATTCGATACCCTCCAAGTTGAAAAGATGAACCTCCTCGACGCAACTGCTCTGTCTGCCATGGATTGAGAAGCTCTCTTTCGAGAAGCATCGAGAGAAAAAGCTCCTCAAATTGTTTCAATTGTTCTGGCGTAAGCTGAGAAGAGGATTTGGCGTCTTTCTCAACATTATGTAATTCTGAAGGAGGTTCTAAAACATTGAGGGTTGAGCAATATTCAGTAAACGCTTCGTCAAAGACCTCCTCAAGTCGTTCACTAGGAACTAACTGAGTACGCTTAATTATTCTATAAACTCGAGGTAAAGTCATGATAGTTCCTCGAACAAATCAAATTCTTCTGCAAGGCAACACTATTAAGGTCTGAGCAAAAGCCGACCTTATAATACAAGCGCTAACATAACGCAAGGCGTAGTTGTGCGGACCTGAATGAATTCGACGGGAATTTAAGTTGCTAAAAGTCAATTAATGTAGTTATGTTTTATTTCCATCGACTCCAATCTGGCAGTGGGGAATCAAACGTCATTGATTCCTTTGTTGTCGGATGAATCAGCGACAATTGGAAAGCATGTAAACAAATTCCAGGCTCTGCTATTGGCTTAGCTCCATATTTTCCATCACCAATGATTGGAGCGCCTTGATGCGAAAGTTGGAGACGTATTTGATGCTTCCGACCCGTCAACAATGAAACTTCAATCAAAGTTGTTAATGCAAAACGATTTAATACTTTATATTTTAGTCGTGCTTCCTTAGGATCGAAGGGTTTAACGCTTTCGTCTAAAGAACGAGGTATCCAAAGTCTGCGATGGACTTTGTCTTCGCATATAACGTTAACAAGTTCAGCTTCATCAGGATAAAGTCTCCCTTCAACTAACGCCAAATATGTCTTTTGTACTGTTTGGTTCCGAAACTGTTCATTTAGACGACTAGCGGCTTTTGAAGTTCGTGCAAAAACGACAACCCCTGATACCGGAAGGTCAAGCCGACTAACGACGCCCAGATATACTGCTCCAGGCTTCTGGTACTTAATCTTTATGTATTGCTGGGCTAATGTAAACAAGGACTCTTCGTTTGAAGAAGCGCCCATTGTCGCAAGGCCTACAGGTTTACTGAAGACTAATAAATGATTGTCTTCGTATATTATGCGGCTGGCAACGTCGCTAATTGAAAAGGCGTCGCGTCTTGGCTTTGGTTGACGAGTAGACGACCGTTTGTGATCAAAACGATTATTCAAGGGTGGCTCTAATCTAAAGTGTTGAAGCGCTTTAATGCAATTTGACAAACGTCAAAAAACTTCTTGTAACAAATCCTTTCGGACGCTTGTTGCTGCAACAACGTTAATTCGCAAACAGCCAAACATTATAAAAAAACGCTTGGCTGTTTACCTATCTAATGCTTCTATAAAGAAATTACTCTTTAGCCGCAGCTCTCTTTTGTGCTTCGAGAACAAGGTCTGGACGATTCGTCGTAATGCTCTTAACGCCTAACTCGACCATTCTTTCAATGTCTTTCGGATCATCAACAGTCCAACACATAACGTGAATACCTGCTTCATCCAGAATCTTCAGGAATTCCGGAGATACCGCTTTATATTGGACGTCGACAACATTTGTATGTGGTATTTGCAGTTGATAGGGCAGGTTTAACAGGTGAGGATGGCGAGACCCACCAAGGGGTATTTGATATAAGCTACCTACAACAGATACCAAACATTACCCTAATGGCACCTAAGAATAC
>JAQVHZ010000103.1 GCA_028695965.1 Thermoguttaceae bacterium
GTTCAGCGGCGCTGTAATTGCCATTCGGTTTCTCTGGGTCGATGACAATATTTTCTGCTGATATTTCCGCGTCCATTACATCGTCTATCGGTAAGACATACCCAACAGGAGAGGCTCGAAGTTCAGAAGAACCAGCTTCAGCGGGCAATCTGGCGTCAAGACAATCATCAAGAAACCGGATTGCGGGATATCGAGAATTCCCAGTTTCGTGGCTAGTTTTGGGGTCGACAATCATTCCAATTTTTGCGTCGTTCTGACGCATTACGCTGAAATATGGCCAACACGTGTTCCAAACAATATTAAAATCATGTTCATGAGCGCCAAGATTAAGCATCATAGGAACGTTGATGACGTCCTCATTCATCGGCAGTTCCTTAAAGGTGAAACCAACAGTGTCAGGACAACCGCTGCGGAGCCATGCCCCAACAATACGTTTCGGATAAAGTTGGCACATACTTCCAACCCAATGCGCGCCGCCAGAATGTCCCCAAAGCGCCCAGGGTATGCAAGCTAATTCTTCGTGTCCCGTAAGCCCTGCAAAGTATTCGAGCGCGTCGAAAAAGCTTTGAGCGGAACCGTTGCGAGGATCGCACCATGCTTCGCACACAAAATCCTCTTGTCGATAAGAAACCGCCAATAACGCGGAATCGTGTTTACGCGCTAATTCTTGCCAGTGAAGATCGTACACTGCAGTGCGTCCGCCATCGCCGGACCCGCTGCCGCAACCATGTTGATGAACGACAACGCCTCGCAACGTCTCGACGTCAGCGGGAATCCATATTCTCCATTCCGCCGCCATCACTAATTGACCGAAAGCCGGATTTTCCGGCGCAGGAAAAACCTTTTCAAAATATTCCTCAGCGCCATGCACACTAGCGAAAGCCCCGACAATTTGAAACGTGAAGCTTACAACTAACGCAATGATCCAATACCGCAACTTATCCACGCTATTCCTCCTTATTCTCTAAAAGATAATTCAGCCACTCGCCCAACTCTCGTCGAAAACAGTTTAGTTCGTCGGGAGTTACCGCTTTGTAAACTGAAGAGCCTGCGTCTTCTGCGAAATTTCTAATTGTTTGAACATGATCTAAGGCTAAACGAGTTCGTAACGCTTTTGATAATTCTTCACGAGTTCGAGACGAAATATTAAGAGCCAGCGTTAAATATTCAACATCCTGTTGCCCGCGCCGATAAGCCTTCAAACGAATTGACGGCGCCACTTTTCCGGAGCTTTCTTCTGTTGACGGGTAAAATAACGCCAATTCGTCGCTCTTTTTCCACGACTCCTCGTTTCCAATGGTTTGCCAAGGCACGATTCCATCAGCGCCAAGCGACCAAGTATCTAAAGACCAAAAAATGGGTTGAAATGCACTTTCATGCGGAGCAGACGTCGTGCCATAAGTATAGAGCAAGCGATTATACATATCGCAACGTTCTGTTACCATTCGCCTATAGTCCCTAAACGGACCATTGCCGACAACATAGACGTCCAGAACGGCGTCAAGTGAATTACGTTCCCATTGAGGTCGAGAAATATCGGCTCGATAATGAATCGTGTCTTCAAGTTTGTTATCAGCAAGCGTCTTCTTTAATTGCCGTCCATAGAATTCTAAAGCGGCAAAATCTCGGTAACTTGCCGGCTCATCTAACAACCATGGAGAACTAGCGTTAAACCAACCATTCTTCTTATAATCCATTTTATTATTTAAGAAGAACAAGAATAACGTGTCTTTCCATTTTTTGTCCACAATTTTTTGGGCAAACTGTTGACAACCTTCACACAAAACGCCGCGATACTCTTTAGTAAAAGCCGCTTCATCAGGCCAGGTATTAACGCCTTTAAATCCCTCAAAAATATTCGCGGGATAGTTCTCAAACAGAGGCAAATAAAACGCTTCAATTGGAATAGCGCCTCGTGGAAGGTCGGCAAAGGCGCTGCCGTCGAAATAATCTCCGTATCGTTCTTCCCAAAAGCGCCAATCAAACGTTCGCTTTTTTTCATCCCAACGAGGCGCCAAACCGTCTCCGACAGTACCGCGGTGAGAATAAGGAACACGATTAATGTACGTCCGATGAATCTGAGCTAGCCGATAATAATCGCGTTCATTATTTGGCAACGAATAACAGTTCATTTCAGGCAAAAAAGACAATTCGTTGGGAAGAGAAAAATTCCACACTTTCAGTTTAATTGAAAGTTCCAGCAAAGCTCCTGAGGAGTCAGAAAGAGTCAAAGTTCCTAATTTTTCGCCTGATTCAATATCGGATGGAACGAAGAATTCACAAAATATTGTGTCGACGCCTTCTCTAATAGAAACACTGTTGTTGCTCTCAAGCAGAATCATAGGATCCGCCACCTTGCCATTTGGTGAGTCAACTTGGGTCAACCGATAATAATTAGCGCTCGGGATTACCGAAGAGTCCTTATCTTCCCAAGAAATTGACGCCCTAGCATTTAAAGGCTGATCGCCTAAAAAAACAATTTGGAAACCTATAAACTCATTTTTGGCAGACGTCAGCGTGATTTGTCGCAAACTTGAGTTCCATAAAGCATTGAAAGCCAAATAGTCGTCGGGGACGCTGGGAAAAACCTCGCCCTTCTCGGTGAACTTTATAAACTCGTCAACAATTGAAACAGTCGTCTGCCCTAATACAGGCGCTGAGAATTTCTTCTGGCTATCGTCCAAATTATTCGTTTTACTTTCGCCATCTGTCGAGGTAATCGTTTCCCAATTGTCAAAGACTCTTTTACTTGGCTTAAACCTTAGGATAGACGGCTTACTTACAACGCCATAGCGGTTGACAGCAGTTATTTCAAGCTGATGCGTCTTCGTAGGATCAATACCTCCTAGACGAACTGTAAATGCTTTACTCTCCGTTTGTTCGATTGGAGAAGCGCCTAAAACCGGCGTCGGAACTAGCGCCTGTGGAACGCGTCGTCCGTCAATGGTCAGCTCAAACCCCATAATTTTGTCAGTAAGCAAATTCGAATGCGTCCAATACAGCTCTACCTCTCCATAGGGTAATGATTCTGTCTGAGCAGAAAGATTCTTAGGCGCTCTTGGAGTTTCCTTTTTTCGGACGTCCTCAAATTCGACCTCTAAAAAAGGAGCGCTAGAGGCGTTCTGGTCTTTGCTGTAAAAGAAACGATTAGGAAACAACCGGATATTTACGTCGTCGCCGTTGCGTTCAAGTTCTGTTCCTGTGTCGTCGAAGACAACAAATCCATAGGATAGTCCGAGAGCTCGCGCTATCACAATTTCAGGGGCTATCTCGACTGTTTGCCAATCGTCTTCCGGATCGCTTGCGTCAGCTGACGTCCAAATTGAACCGCCTTGTCCAAAAATAACAGACGTTATATCGGAGTATTCAGAATTATTGGTCTCAAAATTATCTAGATCTGTACTAAACCAAGGTTCGGAGGAATTCACACGCCATCGAAACGACGATAATCCTTCTTCCTTCGAATAATTAGTTCCATTACCTTCAATCCAATCAGTGGTAATTGAACTTACCCCAATTCGATAAAGCCTTTCGTCGCCCACAGTTTTCAAATGGAGAACAGCCTTTTTTATCTCCTTACCTAAAAGCTCCGAAACGTCAAAATCCAACAAAGAAAATTCTTGATATCCTTTAACTTTTAAACGTGGAGTTGCTCCATTACTCCCCTCTTCTTCGCCGGAAGCGGATGAAATCCATAGGTCTCTCGTAACACGTAAAAGAACCGTCTCAGCTAAAAGCGCCTGCGAATTGCTTAAAACCACACAAACAGCAATTATTAAAAAGAATAATGTTCTCTTCAAGATTCGCTTCCTTCCTGTCTCTGAATATCCTTTCGGATAGGACGTCTGCAACTTCTGTCACAAAAAACCTTAGGTACAATTGATTCTTAGAGTCTCGACCAATTCAATCTTAGAAGGTATAATTCCAAGGGAGAACAGTCCTAGTGTAGTATACTATACCAGGAACCTCGCTTCAATCGTTGTCTTCCCTCTAGAAATAAGGATTACCCATGTCGACACAAAGAACATTATCGCTTTGTATGTTGTTCGCAGCCTTCTTTACCTTTCTCATGTCTTCTAACAACGCATATAGTCAAGACTCGGAGCCGGGTAAAGAATCAGGTTATTACGTTTTCAGCTATTTCATGAATAATGGCGAAGACGGCGTTCATTATGCAGTGAGCCGAGACGGTTACCAGTGGAAAGCCCTCAATAATTCCCAGGCAATCCTCGCGCCGCCTGTCGGTAAAACAACGAAACTAACTCGTGATCCCAGCATAGTTCGAGGAGAGAACGGGGTCTACCATATGGTTTGGACAGTCGCATGGGACGGACGATCATTCGGTCATGCCTGGAGTAAAGACTTGATAGAATGGAACGACGCACAAGCAGTTCCATGCATGGAACACGCACCTGCAACACGCAACGTATGGGCGCCTGAACTATTCTACGACAAAGCTAGTCAACTCTACTACATTCTCTGGTCGTCGACAATTCCGGGAGCTTTCTCTGACGCTGATACGGGAACAAGCGAAACCAAATACGATCACCGCGTTTACTATACCACAACAAAAGATTTCAAAACTTTTACCGACACAAAGTTATATTTTGACCCTGGGCACAATACAATAGACGCGTTCCTTTCCGAAAAAGACGGACGTTATTACCTTTTCTATAAAGATGAAACATTGTTTCCCGAAGCCCAAAAGACTATTCTCATTGCTGACGGCGAAACGCCTGTGGGCCCCTTTTCAGAAGGTAAGGTGATTTCCGCACAGAACTGGGTTGAAGGACCAAGTGCGCTAGTAATAGGAAACGACTGGATTGTCTATTACGACCGCTATATAGACAACAAGTACGGAGCAGTACGTTCCCGAAATGGAGGCGATTGGCAAGACGTCGCCGAACTAATTAGTTTTCCGAAGAACGCCCGACACGGTACTGCGTTCGAAGTCGATCAAGACACTTACGAACGCCTTGTTGAAAAATACGGAATTGACGAGTAGAGAAGCTGATTAGGCGCTCCCTGCTTCTTATGACAGCGTCGTTCATTCAGCGGCGCTGTCAATCAAAATCAAGACGTCATAAAACGCTGATCGAGTACTGACAATATTCGAAACGCTATCGACTAAACTTGTTGATTCGCTTTCCTTTTTAATTCCCGTCAAAGGAACCATCCCCAAGTCGATAATAGCGCTTTTAGCGCTCGGCAAGCTGATTTTCCCCAAAATTTCACACGAAACTATCTGTGGTCTCTCGACTTGCAGTTGTTGACGAGGCGCAACAGTAGTGGGAACGCGCATATTAAAGGTTTTCATTCTTTCTACAACGGTAGCGCTATATCTAAACGTAGTCTCGAGCGTTTCGCCTGTTGTCGACAACAAAGGAGTCGCTTCTATACGATAGCCTTCATCGACTGACGCCGTGTCTGCAATATACCCTGAAGCCGCCTTGGAATCTACGCGATAATCACGTGCAAAAGTTTTACGTGGAGCGGCAGAAGCCCAGCCGAACATTTGCCCGTTAGGAACGCTTTTTTTAGTGTTGTTTAACGCTATATAATCAGATCTTTTTTCTAATTCTGTTATTATTTTCGTCATGTTCTCGCGTTCAACTATCCATCCTTGAACGTCTGCGCCGTTTCCCTCCACTGCTACGGTCGTGGGAGTAAGATATTGAACGGCTCGAAGCCTCCATTCTGGCGATTGTACTGCAATTACCTGAATCGAGAACGAAAAAACGCTTTTGGCTGGATCGATAAAACGATCGACAATATTTGAAACGTAACGCTGGACGTCTGCATTGTGATAAACATACAACCGTTCTCGCGAAGCGCTGAGCACACAAAAAGGTTCTTTCTGCCAGAAGTCGACGCCAGAATCGAACTTAATCCATTCGACGATAGACTTCTGAGGTTCAGAAGACGAAGGAAAACGCTCTGAATAGGGACTAATATCATACACGATCCAAAACTGGCCGTCTTGATTTGGCAATGGACTCAATTCATAAGAATATCTCGTTGTTTTTGGACCAATCGACGCCTCGGCGCTTTTCCGTTCAAAAGAACCAACAAGATTATTTGAGGACTCGCCCCCTCTGTCTTCAATCGACGGATCCCGCCAAGTCGCGCCGTCGGCAATGACAACGCTTTCATCCTCTATGGCAGATTCGGCGTTGCCTGTAATACTCGGAATAAGGTTTTCTTGCTCCAGACCTAAAGAAAGGCATATTTTTCCAATAAATAAAAAACAAAACGTCGCAGAGATAAGAAAAGAGGACTTTACGATTGATTTTAACAACATTCTACCCTACCATGATGTGTGAACTATAACGTCAACGGCTTGCGCGTACAATTAAACATTCGCAACAACACAAAACAATTTTTTCAAGGCTCAGAATTACAGCCATTGTAAACAAAAACAACGTCAGTTTCAAGAATTGTCAAATACAAACTTTATCTAATACGAAAAGGACGTCTGGTCGCATATAAATTGCTTTAAAGAGCAAAGACAACGTCAGATTTTACTTACAAATTAGTAATTCCGTGTTATAATGAAACTTATGGACGTCCGTTTTGCCCCTAAATACCGTTGTCAGCCGTTTTTATCAAGACTTTATCGTGTCTAAACAACCTTCTCAGAAAAATAACAAACGCGTCAAAGCGAATAGTTCCGAAGGCGAACCCATGTCGATGCGTTCAAAACTGGGTTGGATGACGCTTGTAATGATAGCGTTGCTCATTTATGGCATATTACGTTATAAAACCATAGGCGACGCCTCTTTTTTTGAGTTAAATCGTACTGCCGTTATCATGGTTCTTCTCTGGTTAGCTTGGTCGGATTTAGAAGCTTTACCGCGTTGGCTTTTATACCTTGTTCCAATATGCGTGGGCGTGTGCGCCTGGAGACCTCAATATATACTAGTTGTTGCTCCCCTAGCGTTTCTCTTTTTACTGCTAAGACCGCCAGCACGAAAACGCAATAGAACAAAACGCTAAAATATAGAGTTTCCTACCCCAAACAATTTATACAAAAGTCCGAAGCTGAACGTTTTCAATTTCGGACTTTTGTATTTTTTCCTGCAAATATCTCAGCCTACGTCGACAACCTTGTCTATTATCTGTTTGTCAAAGTAGTTTGTCGACATTCCTGCGTCAACGACGATCTTCTGAGAAACGATACCGCTAGAACGCGGACTTAGAAGAAAGACGACAGCCGCTGCCGCTTCTTCCGTTTGAACCGGGCTCTTTCTTGGAATTGCCTGTTCTGCAAAAAGATACGAATCAAGATAGCCAGGAATACCTGCCGAAGCGGACGTTTTCAGCAAAGACGGCGCTACGGCGTTAAAACGAATCTGAGAAAATGACGAAAAGGACTTCGTCAGAAAAGCAATTGAAGAATCTAACGCAGCCTTTATTGGCGCCATATATCCGTAGTTTTCGCTAGCCATACGCGTCGTAGAAATTGACATTGTCACAACAGACGCATTTGGTTTTAATAAATCTGCAAAGGCCCTGGCAATTTCAATTAATGAAAAACAAGAGACGTCCACTGCCTGCAGAAACGCTTTCTTTGGCGTTTCATGAAACGGCTTCATTCCTTCTGAATAATCTGCAAAGGCAATGGAATGCAAAAGACCGTCAAACGAATCATATTTAACGCCAATCTTTCGCCGCAATTCCAAAATATCTTCCTCGTTTTCAACGTCGCACGTATAAAAATCGGAATCAGGAAAAAGTTTTGACGCTCGTTCCAAAACGGATTGATTCTGAACGACAAAGACACATTCCGAGCCTTCTCCAATCAACATTCGGGAAACAGCAAAAGCTATGCTTTTCTTATTAGCAACCCCAAAGATTAAGAATCGTTTTCCAGCAAGTTGCAAAAAATTCAAGAGACAACCTTTTCGTAAAAAATGTCGTTATAGTAATAAAGTAAAGAAACAATAAAACTGGGTTGACGAAACAAGTCGCGGCTCCGTCAACCCAATTATCACCTTCCTCACAAATTCAATTCTTGACTTGATTCATCGCTAGGAGGAACTTCTTTAACGCCTCGATGTCGCCGACCAGCTGCAGCGATAAAGGCTTTAAACAACGGGTGCGGGGTCGTAGGCTTTGACTTAAATTCTGGATGGTATTGAACGGCGACAAACCAAGGATGCTCGTCGATTTCAACAACTTCCACAAGTTTACCGTCAGGACTGGCGCCAGCTATTGTCATCCCGCCGTCAACGAACTTGTCTCGGTACTCATAGTTAAACTCATATCGATGCCGATGTCTTTCTTGGACGTCGAGGGATTTGTATGCGCCAGCGGCGCGAGAACCAGCTAATAAGGAGGTTGGCTGCGCTCCAAGCCGCATTGTTCCGCCTTTGTCAACAATGGTTCTCTGGTCGTCCATCAGACAAATAACAGGATGTTCGCAATTCTTATCGAATTCGGTTGAATTGGCTTCAGGCATTCCAAGAACGTTACGAGCATATTCAATAACAGCACACTGCATACCCAAACAAATTCCAAAGAATGGAATATCATGTTCCCGCGCAATACGGACCGCGTCAATTTTTCCTTCAACTCCCCGTTCTCCGAAACCGCCTGGCAAAAGAATACCGTCGACCTTTTCGAGAAGGACACGCATCTCCGCTCGCTCAACGTCCTCACTAGGAATGCGCAAAATGCGAACATTAGTGGAATTAGCGATCCCGCCATGGTCCAGCGCTTCGTAAATTGACTTATATGCGTCCTTGTGCTTAGCATATTTCCCGACAACTGCAATAGTAACCTCGGAATTCGGCCGTCGGAGTTTTTGGAGCAAGTCGTGCCAATTCGTCAGATCGAGCGCTTTTGCTTTTGTTAGACCAAGCTTTTCAATAATCATTTGATCCAACTTGTGCTCAACCAGGGCCAGAGGCACCTCATAAATAGAAAAATCAGCGTCGCGTTCTTCAACTACACACTTACTAGGAACATTGCAGAACAACGCAATTTTATCAATTTCCTCTTGAGCAATTTTTTGCTCAGCGCGGCATACGATAAAATCGGGCTGGATACCAATTTCACGCAATTGTCCAACACTATGCTGAGTTGGTTTCGTTTTAAGCTCACGAGCCGCCTTTAAGAAAGGAACAAGCGTCAAATGAATATAGATGCAATTCTCTTTTCTGACGTCGATCGAAAACTGACGAATTGCTTCCAAGAAAGGCAAACTCTCGATATCGCCTACTGTGCCGCCAATTTCGGTAATGACCACGTCGACGTCGTCTGTCGCCAATCGTTTTATGCAATCTTTAATTTCATTGGTAATATGCGGTATTACTTGAACAGTCTTCCCCAAGTAATAACCACGACGTTCTTTGTCAATAACGCTCTTATATATTTGGCCTGCCGTCCAGTTGCTGTCGCGAGAAAGCGGCGAATGAGTAAAGCGTTCGTAGTGTCCAAGATCAAGGTCCGTTTCACTACCGTCGTCTAGAACGTATACCTCTCCATGCTGGTAGGGGCTCATCGTTCCGGGGTCAACATTTATGTAAGGATCCAACTTTTGCATTCGGACAGAAAGCCCGCGATTCTCGAGCAACATACCGAGCGACGCGCTGGTCAACCCCTTACCTAGCGAGCTGACCACCCCGCCAGTTACGAAAATATGTTTCGTCATACCACTTTACTTCTTTCTTCTCTTACGCCTGACAAATACAATCTGACTTGTAGAGGACAACGGCAAAAACACAACGCTAGATTATCTCATCAAAAGAGAACAACGTAGACATATAATCACATCACGCAAACATGACGTCATTCTAGGCGTCTTTTTTACTGTCAAACGGACGCTTGTAGCGAAGAAATCGATTGAGTCAATGCTCCGGAACGTCTAAACGTCCAAAATTGCGAACGTGCAACGCTCCTCAGGAACGTCGCGCACTCCGTCAAATACCGCAAGCATTGTAACAGCCTTTTGTAAGAAAGCAAGTTCCCGACTTAAAAAAACAAGCTTTTTCTGCAATCCTATTAAAAGAGCGGCGTCGTGTCAAGTTGACGCAACGCCGTCAAAAAACGCGCGTTTAGTGCAAGCGCATACCGGGCTTGGCTCCTTCGTCGGGCGCCGTCAAGAAGACGTCCGGGCCGCCGGGACCAGCAGCAACCACCATCCCCTCGCTAAGACCGAACTTCATCTGCCGCGGCTGGAGATTCGCAACAAAGACAACCAAACGTCCAATCAGTTTTTCAGGTTCAGGATAGGCTGCTTTGACGCCCGCGAAGACTTGACGTGTTTCTGTTCCGCCAAGTGAAATTATCAATTTTAGCAACTTACGAGCTTCTTTAACCTCCTCCGCTTCAATGATACGACCGACGCGTAAATCCACCTTCATGAAATCGTCAATAGTAATCGTTTCACACAAGGGCTCGTCGATAAGGGATTGAGGAGAATCGAACCATGGAGCGATTCCGGTTGTTTCTTCTGCATTAGACGCAACAGGACATTCCTGGTCTGTTTGCTCCATCGGCTTCAAAGTTTCTTTCGATTCTTCAATCATTGCTAAAATTCCCTCTTTCGGAACGCGTGTCATCATGTGTTTGTACTCATTGACGGCTGAACCTAATATTGGGCTCTGGGCGTCGTTCCAATTTTCGATTTTTGTATTAAGCAGTTCTTCTGTCTTCTTAGCGAGGTCCGGCAAAATAGGCGACAAATAAACGACTATCTGTCTAAACAGATTCAGACTGACTGTGACTACGTCCTGCAACTTCTTCTTTGCGGCGTCGCGTGATTCTTGAGCGGCATTTTCGTCTTTTTCAAGTTTGCTCCACTCTTTTTTAAGGGTCCATGGCGCTTGATTCTCAACGTATTGATTAGCGCGATAGCCGCATTCTAGAATAGTACGAATGGCTTTGCCAAAATCACGTTCTTCGTAAGCGTTTGCAATTTCTTCTGATTTTGAAGCCGCTTCGGCAAAAAGTCCGCCGTCTTCGGGATAAGCGCTGGACAGCCCCGTCATATTTGCAAATTTGGCAGTGCGACTAGCCAGGTTAACAACCACGCCTACTAAGTCGGCGTTGACTTTTAACTCCATCTCCTCGAGATTCAAGTCGACGTCGTCTACTCGCGAACTTGTCTTTGATGCAAAAAAGTAGCGCAAATACGATGGGTCTAAGTGTTTCAAATAGGTGCGAGCCAGAATAAACGTTCCCTTAGACTTCGACATTTTTTCACCGTCGACAGTGAGGAAACCGTGAACATGAACTTTCTTAGGCAGGTTGAAACCTGCTGTTTTGAGTGAGGCTGGCCAAAAGAGAGTATGAAAATAGACAATAT
>JAQVHZ010000152.1 GCA_028695965.1 Thermoguttaceae bacterium
GGACGTCGAGTTCCGAGAGCGCGTAGTAGACCGCCGCGTCCGTCGAGTCGGCGCGGTCTTTCCACATATTCCACGAGCCGCGCTCCTTCTTCTTCTCGTCGTCCCAAACTTTGCCGCGAATGATCTTGAGGGTCTGTTCGCGCTCGTAGTTCAGGAGCCATTGCTTGCCCCGTTCGATCGCGTTTGCGTCGACCTGCTGGTCGCATTCGCGCGCTTTCTGCAAGCCGCGAGCGACGAGCGCGGTCAGTCGCGCGGTCGAGTACTCGCCGGGCCCGGAGAACCAGCCCCAGCCGCCGTCGCCGTTCTGCATCGACTGGAGTTTTGCAACTCCTTCGGCAGTCATCTGACGGACTTTGGCGATATCGAAGACCGGCTCGTCGATCAGTTTGCGCTTCTCCCACTGCTTGGCGCGTTCGTGCGCGTCGCCGAGTTCCTGCGCGTTCAGATTCGCCTTTTTCGTCTGCAGCGCCGCCAGGTCGACGCCGGCGTCTTGGAGCGCGCGCTGCGCTAAGACGGTCGGCAGGAACCTGTTAAGCGTCTGCTCGGTGCAGCCGTACGGGTAGTCGACGAGGTAGGGCAGCGCGTCGAAAATAGCGCCGGCGAGGGTCGGTGAGAACCGGACGGTCAGCTTCGTCGTCTCATGCCTGCGTTCCTCGGGGATCGTGAGCGTGAAGGTCGATTCGCGAACGTTGACGTCGTCTTCTTTCGCTTCGGTCGCGTTCTCGTCCTTTTCAGCGGGCGGAACGACTCCGGAGACGGCGATTTGTTTCGAGATACCGTGCTCTTTCACGGTAATCGTCTCTTGGATTGCGTCCGACTCTTCGTTCGTGAGCGCTTTCATCACCAGCGTCGCAACGCCGGGCCCGTCGGCGCGGACCGACCAGTCGACGCGCGCTTCCCCGTTGGCGGGGACGACGACGTTTTGCGTCTGCTCGACGCCGTCCATGAAGGTCAAGGTCGCGGTCGAATTTTCAGGGTCGTCGGTCGGGAACTCGAGCGAGACTTGAACGTTCTTCTCGGAATCGAGGTAGTTATGCACGTTCGCCGAGAAGACGACTTCGTCCTTTTGGGTCAGGAATCGCGGCTTCTGCATCCGGATAATTACGTCTTTGCTCGTAACGATTTCCGCTTCGCCGGAGCCGACGCGCAGTCCGGCGCCCACCGACCAAGCGGCGATCTTCCAAGTCGTTAGGTTCTCGGGCATATCGACTTCAATTTCGATAACGCCGTCGTCGCCGGGGGTAAGGTCCGCGGCCCAGTATGCCAGGTCGGCGAGGTTCTTGCGTACCGTCGCTTCGACGAGCGGCGCGCTCTCTTCCTCAGCAAGCGCGGCGCTCGTTTCGGCGCCCAATTCCTGCCTTTCAGCCGTCGGTCGCTCATATTCGTCCACAGCCGCGCTTTTCGCCAACATCAACATGGGCTTGTCGACAGATTTAGCGCGATCGTCAAAATCTCTCGCCTTGTTGTCGGCTCTGCCGCCGCTCGCCATACCGCCCATGCCGCCCATGCCCCTCGTCGACAGACTCCTCATCTTGGCGTCCGACTTGAAGTCCATGCTGTTCCCACGCAACTCCAGTTGCTCCGTCTCCCTGGCGCCGAAGTAGAATTCGTTTCCGAGGACCCCGACCGGTTGAAGCCGATCCAGGAACCTCGTCTGATAGACGAGGTCGAAGACGTTTCTAAAAGCGCCGTAACTCAGGTTGTCGACTGCGCTTAAGCTGGCGCCGCGCCGCCACTTCCAGAAGAATTCGCGCACGTCGCCGACGTTGCTGCCGACGGAAATGTATTCGAGCGACTTGTCGTAAATGGTAACGACCGTCTGACCGACGACCGGATTCCCGTCGACGTCGGCGAGGCGCAGCTTGACCGCCGCTTTTTCGCCGGGCTTGACCCGCTCGACGCTCGGCTCAACGGCGACGTCCAAGACGCGTTTCTCCGGCGGAACGGCGAGTTCCTTCTGTTCGGAGTAGCTCTTGCCGCCAAAGACGGTCGTCGCTTGAACGAAGATGTTCGGCTGGTCCGCGACCTCGATCGGCACGTCGACGTAAGCCAGACCGTTTTCCAGCTTGACGAATTGCGGCTCGCCCATAGTAACTTCCCCGCGAGGACGCGCCGTGAAGAGGACGCGCGCGTTCGGATTGCTCGAAGCGATTTGGAGACGCGCGACGTCGCCGACCGAATATTCCGGCTTGTCGGGGATGATTTCAAGCGCATTGAACCGGTAGTCCGACGCCGCGCTTGCAGTTGACGTCTCGCCGCGCACGACGACGAGCTGTCCGCCCTCCTGCGCTATTCCGTTGTCCGAGGTAACGACGCACGAGACGCGGTACTGGCCGGGCTCGGCGGCGACAAACTTAGCCGTCCCTTTGCCCTCTTCGTCGGTCCGGAGCTCGTCGGCATAGACCTCCGTCTCGATCGGCTTCACGGAGCCGTCGTCCGTCTTGGCGTACTCGACTCGATAGAGCTTGACGACCGCGCCGCCGGAGACGCCCTTGCCGTCGAGCCGACGCGCGTGGAAGCCGAGATTCATCGTGTCGCCGACCCGGAAATAGCCGCGATCGAACCAGACGTAGGTCTGGAACGGGCGCCGCGCCGCGTAGACTTTGCCGCTGCCGACGATCGTTCGGCGCGATTGGTCCGTTACTTCGG
>JAQVHZ010000104.1 GCA_028695965.1 Thermoguttaceae bacterium
ACGTTGAACAGGTAGTGTTGGGGCGATTTTGTCAAATTGTTCTCTTGTAAGTTCCATAATGAGAACAATAGCCATTTTACCCGTATTATTCAAGGGGAAATGCGAATGAAAAAATTAGCGTCAACACTCCCTAGCAAAGTCGACCTTTTTCTTTTCGATTATAGAAAAAATATTACGCCAGTCAATGTTTTGACAAAAGGCGCTGACCAATGGACAATTCGCCGACATACGAACGTCATTCGTATTGCCGCTCGTTCAAGTCGGCGTCGTAGAAGCTGTCCTGATCGTTATAGAAGCTCTTCCTGTCATTGTCGTTGTCGTTGTAGTTCGAATAGGGAACATAGGAATAGGGGTGTAGATTGGATCGAGGCTCGGCTTGACGTCGGCGGAAGGCTCTTCGTAATGTCGGTACTCGGGGACGCTCCAGCTCTTTCGCGCCAACGCGAAATGCCGAGATAAGATCTGCTTCACCTCAAGAATAGTCGCGGGATGCGTTTGCACGTCCACATGGGACGAGGCGACTTCTTTCTCCGACTCGACGTCGTCGCGATGGGAACTCCAGTACTCGACGACCCCGTCGCTCTTCTTACCGCCAAATCTCCGATTCTCAAGTTGTGGAACGACCCCAATGATATTATTAAGCGCGACCGTTTCCGGAATCTCACATTCGTTGAGAGCGTCAAAAATCGGACAATTTGGCGACAGCGAGTCGACGCTCGTAATCGTCATGAGAAGCGTCGGATTGTCAAGCTGCAGCAGCGTTCTGTCGGTCAACGAGGCAATTACGCGCGTTACCTTTTGTGGAATGGCAATAAGGCTGCCCGCAATCCATTGCGTGAAATTATTAGCGTACTCGCTGCCCTCAAAGGGCGTCGCGATCGTAATAACGCGCGTTACGGACGGATTAGGATCAAAGAAGAACCACGACCTCAAGTCCTCTTTCGTTTCCTCGTCAAATTCAAGTTCGTCAAGAGGCGTTCGCGAGATCTTACTCCAAATCTTATCGTCGCTTTTCTGGACCTGCATGCGTGAAATCAAGCCGCCCATACTGTGCCCGACAAGCACAATTTGATCGAGCGCCGGTTCCGAGCGGGCAGGATCGACCGTCTCGCGCAGACGCGAAAGCTCTGTGCGCAGCTGGGCGGCAGACGCCCAAAACGGTTGACCCGTCGGATAGAAATAGAACCAGAACTGATATGCGTTCTGAATATCAGGAGCGTTGCGCAATGCGTTGTACATCTCCAACCAGGTCGTTGGCGACGAGCCCAGTCCGTGGGTCATTACGACCGGGATCTTCTTAGGATCGTAAGGCTCGAGCATATACAAGCCTTGCAGCGTCCGCTCTCGGGTCGGCGATTCTGTCGGCACAAACTCGAACATTTCTTCCGGACGAAGAAGTCCTTTTTTCGCGCCCGACGAATTGAGCTGGCTCTTCTCATTGAAGAAGTAGGCGAGCGGAGTCGTAATGTCCGTCTCGAGCAAGAGGTCGCGGCCGCGCGGGGACGAATGCAAACGCGAATGAATAAACGGATCGTAAATTTCCAGAGTCGCCTGAGCTTCCTCCTCGTCGGCCGAATGATAACGCGCGTTCGGATCGATCGGAGGAAGCGCCCCAAGCGGAACGCCAAGATTGGGACGAAGGATCGCCGTCGCCGGAAAACACAGACCGTTCGGATAATATTCCTCCTCGGGGCGTTCGCGAGAAGCAACAAAGCGCCGTTTAGCAACAAGGGGCGTTCCTAACCCCGACCGGCGGCAGTCAAACGAGAGCGCTTCAACGGGACTATCGGCAACGAGCCTAAACGATTCTACTTCGTCTTTATCCCAAGAGCACGACACAATATGCGTATAGATCGTGCAATCGGACGAATCGAGCTGCAGCTTATGGACCTTGTCGTGTTGAAATGGAAAATCTTCCGAATTGACGTCGTCAAGCGCAAGGTAAAGCAGACGTTCGCACGCGCCGTTATAAAGCACGACGACGTCGAGCAGCTCCGCGTTGAACACCGAATCGTTTTTCGCGTTGAGCGCGGGGTTGAAGAGGTAATGATACGCATAAAGCGCTGCGGAAACATACAACCGCTTAGCGACGTCGGGATATTTGCGCTCCAGCGTTCGCGCCTGAAGATAGGACGTCTCGACATACGCATAGACAAGTTCGGGGGTAGGGTCCGCGTCCAACTTGGCGCGAAGATCGTCAAGTTGCTCCATGGATCTTTGCAGAGGAACGTCGTACGCTTTAAGAGTTTGCGACGCGCCTTGACTATATTTCGGCCCGTTCGGAGCGCCAAAAGCAAACCTGACGTCCGCCGCGTTAGGACGCGCGCGCCCTATGAATGTCGCGCAGCCCGCAGACGAGAATGTCGTCGCAAAAAGCAGGAGCGCAAACGCCCAACAGAGGATTCTGCGTGAGTCGGCGGACTTGTGGCGCATATGTTATTTCTCTTCAGAAATGAGCAACCGTTTGAATTCACTGAGGTAAGCGGCAATTTGAATCGGCTTGACGTCGTCCCAGCCCGCGAGCTTGTGCGAAATAATCGCAAGCTTGAGCAATTCGAGCGCCTCCATGAGGTCGTCGGGAAGCTCGTCGAGTTTTCCAATAGCGTCGAGCACCTCCGGCGTTCTGATAGGCTCGGAATCACCCTCCCAAGGTTCGGCGTTTCCAGCATAGACGCCAAGTTCGCTTTCTTGCTTAGTCTTCGATTCCTTCTTTTTCTTAGACTTCTTGTCTTCGTCGTCAGCGCCAGCAATTTCTGATCGACCGGGCATAACGGGCGAGTCGTCGACAATCATATCTGCGTTCGAATCGTTGTACGGATTGACGTCTTCGTCTCGTTCGGAAACGACAATGTCTTCGTCTTTCGGCTTATGTTGGAGTTTAGCGCCCATTTTTTCCCAACGTTCCATGCGCGTCTGCGCTACGGAAAGCTTCTTTTCAGACGCTTTTTGAAGCCATTTGTCGGCGTCGTCCCAGTCGAGCGCCGCTTGATAGTGGCTCCAATAGAGATTGGGAAGGGTTTCGCGGTCGCCAAAACGTTCGTAAACGCGACGCAAACGCCCAATATGCTGCGGAGAAACATTGCTGATCCTGTTCGCAATCGCCTCGTCGGAATAGACTCGGCGAGGAAGGCCCGCTTCCATCAGCTTCATGCGCCACGAATGAATCACCTTGCCCTTTTCCCAGTTCGTCTTACTGACGATTACGTTCCAAAAGCCGACAAATTCGGAGGCAATCTCGTCGATGAGCGGTTCCTTTTCCGGCGGAACCGGCGCGTCGTCGTTCACGTCGTCCCCAATATCTTCGCGAGGACTAAATTTTGCAAAAGAGTCGTTCCCGGCGACGTCAGAGTGTACGGCGCTCGAAGAGCTGGTCGGCGCTTCTTCCCATGGCGCGAGCGACGCGTCTGAATTCGGCGTGGTCATGCAATCCTTCCTTTTCTGGTCTGTATACTTCTCTCCAAAACGCTCGGAGGGTCCCCGGACGTTCCCTGTAAGTCTAGCATTTTTTCGAGCGCTAGACAAGAGATTTAATTGAACGCAAACGCTTTTTTACGCTCCGTTCCTCATCAAAAGTCAATGCAAACAGAACGGCTCCCGGCCTTCCCGTTTTACGCAAATGCGATATAATAGACGAAATTCTTGGGCAGCGCTGAAAGCGCGTTGAACGTCTGCGCAAGAGCGTAAGACAATTTGAGAACACACAACCTTTGAAGAAAGGCGATCATGAGCGATCTGATCCTTTATCATGGCGGACGAACCGAACCGGTTTGCCGCGCGATTCCTGCCGGCCAAATCGACGAGCAAATGCAAAAAGCCGCGACGTTGACGAAAGTACCCGTCAGCGACGCCGACTTGTCTACCGTCTACCGTTGGGGCGACGGCGGACTGACCCCGCTGTCCGGTCCGATGGATTCCGCAACGTTCAATCGTGTTCTTGACGAAGCCGTCCTCGAATACGAAGGCAAAAAATATGCGTGGACGATTCCGCTCTCCTTACCTGTTACCGAAGAACTTGCGAAAACGTTGAAAGTTGGGCAAGAAGTCGCCCTGACGAACAGCGCCGACGAAATTGTCGCCACGCTCGAAATCTCCGACGTCTTCCCGTGGGACAAGCCCCGTTACCTCAAGTCCGTCTACTTGACCGACCGCACCGATCACCCTGGCGGCGATATGGTTCTCGTCGGCGACGCCGACAAAACCTACCTGCTTGGCGGTACAATCAGCGTCTTCCCGCAAAAGAAGAATCCTGCGTTTGGGAAATACGTCCTCTCGCCGAAAGAAGTGCGCGCTTTGATTGCCGAACGCGGCTGGGATCGCGTCGTCGCGTTCCAAACGCGCAACCCGCTGCACCGCGCCCACGAATACGCGCTCGTCTACGGCCTGGAAAAACTCCTTAAGGAAGGTCATAACGCCGGCGCTTGCTTGAACCCGCTCGTCGGCGAAACTAAGGGCGACGACGTCAATGCGGAAATCCGTATGCAGACGTACGAAAAGCTCATCGACGACCGCGCGTTGGGCGAAGGCGACTCTGACGTCGAACTCTGGAAGAAACTCGGCGAAGAAGTTCCGGATCGCGTCGTCTTGCTTGGGCTTGACATCAAGATGTTCTACGGCGGTCCTAAAGAAGCCGTCATGCACGCGATCTATCGCCAAAACTTCGGCTTCACCGACGTCGTCATCGGCCGCAAACACGCCGACGCGCCCTACAAAGACGGCACGGCAATCTGGGGCGACTTCGACGCGCAAGAAATCTTCAACAACTTGAACGGCGACCTCCAAGAAAAGCCCCTCAAAGTCGGCTTTGCCGCCTACTACGAATCGGTTGGACGCGTCGACCTCATGGAATTCCACCCAGACGAAAAGCCCGTCTTCATCTCCGGCAAAGATGTCCGCGCCACGCTCCAACGCGGCGAACAAGTCGACCCGCGCATCATGCGTCCATCGACTTCCGCGATCCTCGCCGCTGCGATGAAGCAAGGCTAAGCCGCGCGCCAATAGTCCTTTGCAGCCGTGCGAAATCACAACATAATTAACGCCGCCGCACCCGCTCTCCTCAGAGTTAAACGCGGTGGCGTTCTTTATTCCTAAAAGGTTCTTGAAAAACGCCTTGCCTCTTAAAAGCCTTTTTCCGCCTTCTCTGAGCAGATTCTCTTTTATTACGCGACGCCAAAACCGAAACGCGTTCTGTATTCTCGACAAATGACGACAAAATTATTGGGAAGATGACAGCAAACCCGCATTGACGCTTGTTTTCGACTCCAACCCTCGTTATAATAAACGTCGCAGGCGCTTCTCAGCGCAACAGAATGTAGTTTAACACCACCCTCCCTATATAACGATTGGCGGCTTTATGAAAAAGCTATTTTCAGCAACGCTGTTTGCATTGGCATTAACTGTTTCGGCGCCCTTTGTTTCGGCGCAAAATCTTGACGACAAGGGCGCTCTTCCTCGAGCGACGCCCGAATCGGTCGGCGTTTCTTCCGAAGCGCTTGCGACCACTATCCAGCAACTAGACGAAAAATTCAACCGGGTCGACGGGGTCATGATCCTCCGCGACGGCAAAGTCGTTGCGGAAGCATGGCGCGCGCCCAACGACCCCGACAAACCGCACGCGCTCTATTCGCTGAGCAAAAGTTTTTGCTCGACAGCTGTCGGATTCGCCGTCGCAGAAGGCAAATTGAAACTCGACGACAAACTAGTCGACGCGTTCGCCGACGAAATGCCTGAGAATCCTGACCCGCGCCTCAAAGACGTTACGCTCGAACACCTTCTCTCTATGTCGTGCGGTCATTCGAGTGATCCGTGGCGGCCGGAACTTGTCGGAACCGACTACGGGCTCGCGCCGTTCCACCCGAACACGGAGCCGACTTGGGCGCAAGATTTCCTCGCGCGCAAGATCGAATACGAGCCGGGAACAACCTTTATGTACAACACGACCGGAACCTATATGGCGTCGGCGATGCTGCAAAAAGCGGTCGGGGAAACGGCGCGCGACTATCTCGTGCCGAGGCTCTTCGAACCGCTCCATATCGAGACGCCTTATTGGGAAGAATCTCCGCAAGGAATCTCTAAAGGCGGCACAGGGCTCTTTTTAAAGACCGAAGATATTGCGAAATTCGGTCAGCTCTATCTGCAAAAAGGCGTCTGGAACGGCGAGCAGATTCTGCCCGAAGAATGGATCGATAACGCGACCTCCGCACACGTCTCGAACGGAACCGACCCAAACAGCGACTGGGCGCAAGGCTATGGCTTTCAATTCTGGCGATGCCGTTACAACGCCTATCGCGGAGACGGTATGTATTCGCAGTTCTGCCTCGTCATGCCCGACCAAAACGCCGTCGTCGCCGTCAACTCCGACTGCAACGATTATCAAGGAATCTTGAACGTTCTGTTCGACAACCTGATCCCGGCGATGAAAGACGCCGAACCGCTTCCGGAAAATCCTGACGCGTTCGCGAAACTCCAAGAGGCGCAGCGCTCGCTCCTGCCGAAAGAAGGACAATCAGGCAGCGGCGTCATCGCGCATACCCTTTACAGCGAATCGCTTGGACGCGACGTCAACTACCGCGTCTATATTCCCAACGAATACCGCACAACTTCGTTCTATTACCCGACCCTCTACCTGCTCCACGGTCTCTACGGCAATGAAAAGAACTGGTCGACGCCTGAACACGGCAATATGCAAGCGATTTGCGACGCCTATTTTGCCGAACGCCCTGAACAAAAGCGCATTGTCATCATGCCCGACGGCGGCAACTTGTGGTATCGCGATTCTAAAGACGATTCCTCGAAATACGAGACCTTCTTCTTCAGCGAGCTTATTCCAGACGTTGAAAAACGCTATCGCTGCAAAAAAGACGCCGCCTCGCGCGCTGTTGCCGGACTCTCCATGGGCGGTTACGGCTCCGTCCTTTACGCGCTCCATCGTCAAGATATGTTCAGCTCTTGTTGCGCAATGAGTCCTGCGCTCTTCACGAGGGAGGACGTCGTCCGCATGAGGGATGAAGCCTCAAAGAGATTCCCTGAAAGGAGAGGCGGTTTTCAAGAAGACAAAGAACTATTTGACGAGTATTACGACGCAAACGACCCGCACACGCTCGTTCAGAAACTGCAGGGCGACGATAAAACAAAAGTGCGATTCCTCATCGACTGCGGAGACGACGACGGCCTGCTCAGCGGCGGCTACACGTTCTTTTCCGAAGCGCGCCAAAACGGCGTTCCATGCGAACTGAGGGTTCGAGACGGCGACCATACGTGGGAATACTGGCGTTCCGCGCTGCCGATGGCGCTCGAATTCATCGCTCAATAAAATAACGAAGAACGGAGTCCTTACAATATGTCATTACGTAATTCCTTTCTAGCGACGGCGTTCCTGCTGCTGACGTCTGCCGCAGCCTTTGCACAAAATCTCGACGAAAACGGCTCGCTGCCGCGCGCGACGCCTGAATCTGTCGGAATCTCTTCCGAGGCGCTCGTCAATTTAATCGAACGGCTCGATCGCGAAATTGATCGCGTCGACAGCGTCATGGTCTTGCGGGACGGCAAAGTCATTGCCGAAGCGTGGCGCGCGCCCCACTCGCCGGAAAAACCGCACGCGATGTATTCGCTCAGCAAGAGCGTCTGCTCAACCGCGATCGGATTTGCCGTCGACGAGGGCAAACTGTCGCTCGACCAGAAAATCGTCGACTTCTTTCCGGACGACGTCCCCGCCGACGCGTCCGACAACCTAAAAAAAATCGACATTGAATCGCTCCTGTCTATGTCGTGCGGTCACGAAACGGAACCTCCGCGACCGAACAACGCCGCGGGCCTTTACAAAATAGAAGCTCCGAAAACCGGCAATGAAAAGACTTGGGCGCAGTCGTTCTTGTCGCATCCCGTCCCGTTTGAGCCGAAAACACATTTCTGCTACAACACAATCGGCACGTATATGGCGGGCGCGGCGCTAGAAAAGTCTGTTGGCGAATCGATTCGCGACTATCTGATTCCACGCTTATTTGAACCACTTTGTATCGAGACTCCATTTTGGGAAAAATCGCCCGAAGGTATCGATAAAGGCGGAACGGGGCTCTACTTGAAAACCGAAGACGTCGCAAAATTCGGGCAATTCCTGCTCCAAAAGGGCGTCTGGAACGGCAAACGTCTTCTCTCCGAAGAATGGATTGACAAAGCGACAAGCAAGCAGATCTCAAACGGCGACGATCCCAACAGCGATTGGGCGCAAGGCTACGGGTACCAATTCTGGCGCTGTCGTCATAACGTTTATCGCGCCGACGGAGCTTATGGGCAGTTCTGCTTGGTCATGCCTGACCAAAACGCCGTCGTCGTCTTGACGTCAGACTGCGGAACAACCAATAAAGAGCTCAACGCCGTTTGGGAAGAATTCTTAGCGAAAGTGGAAGACGCGCCCCTAGCGGAGAACCCCGACGCCGTCGCCAAATTGCGCGAAACGGAGAAATCCCTGAAGCCGAAAGAAGGTCATTCGGGAAGCAAACTCTATTCTTGTTCGATCTATTATCCCGACCTGAAACAAGATATACGTTATGTCGTTTACGTTCCTAACGGGTACCTTACGGAAACCGATTTCTATCCGACTCTCTACCTCCTGCACGGCTACACCGACGACGAATCAACTTGGTCGAAAAAAGACCGAGGCAATATGCAAGAGATTTGCGACGCCTACTTCGCCAAACGTCCGGACAGAAAGCGAATCGTGATTATGCCCGACGCGCGAGGAACAAGCTACCGCGATTCGTACGACGATTCAGACAGATACGAAACCTTCTTCTTTGAAACGTTCATGCCGACCGTCGAAAGAACGTTCCGATGCAAGACCGACCGAACCGACCGCGCTGTTACTGGACAATCGATGGGCGGCTACGGAACCCTGCTCTACGCGCTCCATCACCCGGACAAATTCAGCGCCGCATACGGCATGAGCCCCGGCGTCTCGATCGGAAGTCACAATATGTTCCCACGTGGAGCTGAACTTGACGACAATCAAAAGAAATTCGCCGCGGACAATAACCTGCTTGTGCTCCTCGACAGGGTCGACGACGTCAACGCCGTTCGATTCATGATCGACTGCGGAGACGACGATTTCTGTCTGCAAGGATCCTACGAATTCTTCCAGAAGGCGCGCGAGAAAAAAATTCCGTGCGAATTGCGCGTGAGGGACGGCGGTCATCAGTGGGAATACTGGAAAACTGCGTTGCCGATGGCGTTCGACTTCTTCGCCCAGTAAATGAAAAACGCGCGGAGCTCGACAATTCTCGTCGGACTCCGCGCGTCAGTAACAGTGTTGTCTATTTCAATCGGGCTTAACGCTAAAATCATTCGACGTCCGGAAGCGCTTCTTTGAGCGCTTCCGCAATCGACGTGATCGCTTCGTCGCGCGTCTTGCGCTCTCTCGTGAATCGCGAGACGCCGGGCAATTTGCGCCATTCTTTTGAACTGAACCCCGTCGTCTTATTCAATTTCGAATAATCTTCACATTTGGCGCATTCTTCAAGCGCTCCGGCAAGTCCCGGAATCTCGACCGCGGGCGGTTCTGCGCCGATCGCCGCTTGCACCGAATCTTCAAGCGCTTTTCCGCGCGTCTGCAATTCTTTCGTCAGTTCGACGCCGCGAGCAAGGAGCGTGTCGCAGACGCTCTTCTGGACCTGAGCAGTGAGCTTCTTGCTTTTAGGGTCGTATTTCGAATTGTACGCCAACGCGCCGCCGCCCCCGAGAAGACCGCCAAGAAATCCGCCAAGAAGCGCTCCAGCGCCAAAGGAAAGTCCCCCGACGCACGCGTCGATCGTGCCGCCAACAACAGCGCCGACCGTAGCGCCAACTCCGCCGCCTACTTTTATATGCCGCTTTGCCTCAAGGCCAAAGAGCCGATCAGTCTGGCTTGCGTCCTTGTCGACAACGAGCATCTCGCGATTGAGAACGCCGATATGGAATCCCCAAGTCTCCAAGAGCGCGACCTGCGCCGTGTGTTCGCGTTGAACAACGTTCTGCTTGAGCGTCTCCTCCAAGCGGGACAACTGAATCTGCCATTCGTTTTGCCCAACGTCCGTCTTGACCTCTTGATACGCGACAACGTCCACAAGAAGCTCGGCGATAATTTTCCGAGAATCCTGCAAACGGCGCAGCTCCCTTGCGCGGCGCTCTTTGATTTCCAGCCGCAAGACGCGCTGTGTCAACGGATCGCGAGCGAGCGCGGCGAGCTTCTCGAACAGCTCAATTTCGTCTCTAAAGTCGCGCCTGTGCGCGTCGTATTCCTGAACGAGAAAGAAATTGTGTTTCTGAAGCGTTTTATCCCACTCCTCGCGATAATCGACCACGGTGGAACCACTTGCGTCAAGAGGCGTCGGCGACTCGACATGGACGTTGTTATATGCGACGATAATCGGCTTGCCTATGTTTTTTAGAAGCGCAAGCGTATATTTCAATAGGGATTGATTCGGGTTCTCGACAACATTAATCACAAAGATGACGACGTCGCAGCGCGCAACCTCGCGCCAGGCGCGAAGATCATGTCGGAAATCGTCGTCTTGTTGAGGAATGACGCGCAAAAGGTCGTCAAGATCGAACAAACCATGTTTTGCCGCAACGTCTTCGTCTTCCATAAGAAGCTCAAAGATCTCGCCGGACGTCTGAAAGCCGGGCGTGTCGACAAGCTGCAAGATCTCAACAACGCCTTTGTAAAAAATCTTTTGAATCTCTGCGCGGACTGTCGCTCCGCTGTACGCGTTCACTAATCCGAAATTGGGATCGCTCGTCAGCGTTCGTAAAACCGACGTCTTTCCCTCGTTCGTCGGACCGACGATCGCGACGACGAGCGGTTTCAACGCGCGAAGTTCTTCGTTTGTAACGTGCATTAGTTTCCTCAATTACGAAAAAGATTCGTTCGGCAACAGCGCGCGAACGTCGGACAGCGACTTTGTAATAACCTCGATCGAGTCGAGGCTCGATTCTTCTATCGGCGCCAATATTTCGGGCGTCAGCGACGTTATCTCGTCTTCCGGCCGTCCCTGTAATTCCAAGACGACTCGCCAAGTCGTCGTAACGCACACGAGCGCGGAAGCCGTCTCAATCTTAGCGAGCGACTCTGCCGAAAGCGCTTCCGCAACAGGTTCCTGCGACACAGAGTCTTTAGCCGACGAG
>JAQVHZ010000105.1 GCA_028695965.1 Thermoguttaceae bacterium
CACCCTATTCGCCGAACTTGAATTTAATCGAACGCCTTTGGAGATTGGTTAAAAACAAATGCCTATACAACAAATATTACCGGACTTTCACCGAGTTCAAGACCGCAATCGACGATTGTTTGGCAAAACTTGAAACCGACTATAAGAACGACGTCATGTCGATGATGACATTAAATTTTCAAACGTTTGAAAAGGATAACGTACTGGCATTGTGAAGTATAATCATACCCAAGAAGAGAAGCAAAATCAAGAATTGGACAGGAACAAATCTATAAAAGAAGGAAATTTGCCGTTGGGGTTCCAGTTATAACGATCGCGGTTTGATAGGAGTCATCTTAATGTTCGGATTCAGCCTGCGGTTTATCCAGTAGGTTTTCTAGCTAACCTGGTCGGAAAGAAAAGGTTGGTTCAAGAGGCTTGGTTAGGGTTTTATGAATAAATTGGTCTTTTGAAGAAGGATTAAAGGATCGAACTGCAGCGTGAGAAAAAATGGAAACTGCGATGAAGCGCGGCGCGCATAAGAATAGGCTCTGCATATTTTGGAGCGACAAACTCGCTTCAAGGGAACTTGCGCGGACCGATAAATTTTTCTTTTTGCGCGCGTTTTTTAATGACGTTTTGATTTTTCGTGTATAATGAGGGCGAGCTGTCGAGGCAGAACGCTTTGACAGTTACGAAGTTAGGAAAACGACACATTATATTGAGAGACAGCGATATGGCAACTAAATCGGGCGCGCTTTCTGTTACGAAGATCCTTAAGATGAAGGAGTCTGGGGAAAAGATTGCGATGGTAACCGCATACGACTTTCCTACGGCTCAGATGGCGGACGCGGCGGGGCTCGACGTCGTCCTTATCGGCGACAGCGTCGGCACGGTCGTTCAGGGCCGCGCCACGACCCTTGGCGTTACGTTAGACGACATGATCTACCACGCGGAGATGACGGCGCGGGGAGTGAAACGCGCGTTGGTCGTCGTCGATCTGCCGTTTCCGTACTGTCAGCTTGGTCCGGACGAGGCGATTCGAGCGTGCGCGCGCATCTTGAAGGAAACGGAAGCGGCCGCCGTCAAGATCGAAGGCGGGGCGAGCCGAGCGGAGACGGTCCGCGCGGTCGTCGAGGCGGGGATACCGGTCGTCGGGCATTGCGGCTTGGCGCCTCAGAGCGTCAAGGCGACGGGCGGCTATCGCATCCAGCGGGACGTCGATCGGCTCCTTGCCGACTGCCTGGCGATCGAAGAAGCTGGCGCGTTTGCGGTCGTTCTCGAATGCGTTCAGCGCGACTATGCGGAAGAAGTAACGAAGAAACTTCGCATTCCGACGATCGGGATCGGTTCCGGGGTCGGCTGCGACGGGCAGGTCTTGGTCTTTCACGACCTTTTCAACTACGCGGCCAAAGATCCGAGCGAGACGCCGAAACACGCGCGCGTCTACTGCGATCTGCGCAAGCTCGTCGATCAAGGGTTCAGGGACTATGTCGCGGACGTAAAATCCGGCGCGTTTCCCGGGGACGCGGAGTCTTTTGGCGCCAAGAAGTAGGGAGAAGGGCGCGTTTCATGGGCCGGTTCCTTGCGATTTTATCGTTTTTCTTCGCGTTTCTTTCGGGCTGCGGAGCGTTTGCGCAGGATAAGGCGCTCGAGGACGCGTTTTTTACGCTGATGGCGGAGTTCCAATCCCCTTTATTGAAGGATCGGGACGCCGCCGAGGAAGAATTGACGCGCCGATTCGTCGAGTTCGAGCCGGTTTGGCAAGATCGCCGTTTTTTGACGAACGGCGAAGTTTCTCCGGAGGCGCGGCGGCGATTTGAAGTCGCTGAAGCGCGGCGTCGCGCGGCGGTTGCCGCTGAAGCCCGGGCTTCTTTTTCAGCGCAATGGCGCGTCGACGTCGGGGAGCGGACGCGGGGCGCGGTGAAGATTGCTCGGGGCGTTCCGATGCGGATCGTCTACCTGACGCCGGAATTCAGCTCGTTTCTCTGGAAAGACGCGGTCGACGGCGGGCTTTGGGCGCCGGTTGCGGCTCAGTCGTCTCCGGAGATTCTGCCCGACTTTGAGGACGCCGCGATCGAGATAGAGACGCCGTTGAAGCGCGTCGATTCGGAACAGGGCGGTTCTGTAGACAAGTCCTCGGGCGTCGTTTCTCTACTTGCCGGGCTCGACCTTCGCGAGATTACGATCCCGGTTTCTACGGACGCCGAGATCGCGACGTCGTGCAGCGGCGACTTGACGCTTCACGGGGCGCGCGCGGAACGTTTAGAGCATGGCGGCTGGACGATCTCTTTTCGGCTCGATTACGCGTCGGCGTTCGACGCGTTCGATTCTCATCGGGTCTGGTTCGGCAAAGAGGATTTCGCGCTGGTCTGCGAGAATAACGAGGAGAAGATCGTCCCGACGCGTCTCCGGACGCATTCGCGCTCGGTTTGCGGCGTGGACGTCGAGCTTGATTTTGCGCAAGACGTCGAGCTGGACGTCGCGCTGATCGCGGCTCAGGCGCGGTTGGCGTGCCGTCTGCCGCGATACTTTGCGTTTCTTAGAACCTGTATTCAGTAACGTTTGATTAACGCGCGCAAGCGAGAGACGACGAACATATTTTCCTCGTGTTCGGTCGTGATTTCAAAATCTTTGGATAGTCTACGCGAATGATTCGCCCGACCGAATGTTCGCTCAACCTTCCAGCGCATCGGCAACGCCTCAAATTCAGGCTTAATCCGTTTGGAGACGTCGACGCTAAGTCCAAGTTCGACAAAAACCGCGTTTTTAAAGGGCTTGCGATAACCGTCGTCTCCGCAAAAACGCACAAGAGTCGGGCGCTTCTGACACGCCTTTCGTGCCGTTCTTCAAGGGGGCGACGGTTCGCCGGAGACTACCGGCGCTCAAAAAAACGCAGCATAATCCACCGAACGGTAAAGTAAACAGTCGTCGCCGCTAAGAGGGAAAGCGCAAGAAGACCAAGGAGAGTCATGAAGTTAAATTGACCAAACTTCACAAATTTTAAAAAGGCTATGTGAAAACTTTTCGACGCCGCTTCCGACCTGAGAAAAGCGAGGATCCAAAGAGAGACCGCGAGAAACGACGTCATTCTCATGAATCGTGCCGAGAGCGCTTCTTCGTATTCGTCGAGCGAATGGGTAAGGAAGCCCCAAAAGATTCTGCCCCATCCGATGGCAATCAAAATCGTCGCAATGAGCGCGATCTTTACGTAGACGCTCCATTTGGCTATATCCAAGCCGGCAAAATGGCCCTTTAGGAACCCGGACTCTCCAAAGAAGCCGAACCAGGCTAAGACGACCCCTGCAACGACAAAAGCAAATTCAAGGACCGTATCGACTAGCCCTTTTTTGTGAGTAGCTTGATTCGTTTTTTCTTCAGAAGAGCCTGTCTGCTCAACAGGTATATTTTCCTTTGTCATCTTCTGCTCTCCTTTTTCTATGCGTATCGTTTTTATTGCGTGGCAATCCTTTTTTATGCCGCGCTCTTTGTTGTCAAACGACGTCAAAATTCCACATAATTACCGTCGTCCACCGTCGCTAATTTCGCCAGGACGTCGTAACTGATTTCCTTCCCGAAGTAACGAACAGAGCCGTCCCCGATGAGGACGTTGTAACCGGTCATATGCCACGAGCCAAGCCCGCAATTGATCGCCTCTACGCCGTCCGCAACCATATTGTCGAACGGACCGTCGATCGTCTGGTCGCAGATCGACCCTGGCGTCTTTTTATCCTCCGACCACCATTGAACGACCGTGCGAAAGATCGAGCCCTCAGCGGACGTCATGCGCCCTGACAGATAAGAACAGTCGTGACAGCCGAGAAAGTTAAACGCCGTCTCCATGGTGTTGTTGCACACGTTGAGCCCGTCGACCGGGATATGTTTCTCGCCGATAAAGATCTGGTTGGTCGCGCCGTCTCGAAGCCGCGCCATCGTGTCGCGCGGACGCCATGCGGCGTAGCGGTTCGTACCGGACGGGAGCGCCGCGCCTCGAAACGCGCCGCGCTGGTATTTCTGATGCACGTCGTTCTCGGCGTCGACGACGCGGACGTGGTAGTGCTCGTCGAGGTCGTTTGCGGACGCGCGCGTTGCGTTGTAAGGGTACGAGCTGGCGTCGGTCGAGCAGACGATCGCATAATCCGTTTGAGGACCCGCGCTCGGACCGCCCGGATGATCCGCAATGACCTCGTACGAAGCAGGGGCAGACCTCCGTGACGGACAGAGCATATAAGGCACGCTGGCAAACCCTTTGCGTTGTTCGGCAGTAAGACCGTTTCCGGACCAAAAGGTATGGTCGCGCGTCAAAAAGGCGTTAGGGCTATGGTCCGTCTTGTCGAAAAGGTGTACAGATTCATCTGTTCGGTATAAGGATAGATCAGACCCCACAACGTGCAGCGTTCGTCCCCCACGGCTGCGGGCGGAAGGCCTTTTCTGGCGTCGCTGAAATTCAGAATAGCCAGCCCCATCTGCTTCATATTATTAGCGCACTGTATTCGTCTCGCCGCTTCGCGCGCAGACTGGACCGCAGGCAGTAACAGACCGATAAGAATGACGATAATAGAAATGACGACGAGCAGTTCGATCAACGTGAACCCATTGAAATTGTGATTATTCTTCTTACACATAACTTTCCTATTGGGCGTTATTCGCCCCTCCTGTTCTATGATGCGTGATTCTTCGAAGTTGCTGCCTTTCGAACAAAAACTTAACTAAAAGCAGTACGGTTTTCTGTTTTCCAAACCAGGCGCTCGGAAAAAGGCGTTCATCAACCGTCAAGGGTTGTCAAGAGGGATCGTCGCTTTGCCGGAGGGAACTATGCTTGGGGATATTGTCCGTTAACTACATATCCTCCTTTCGGTTGGTAATAGTTCGTTACGGGGCGTCTTCGCCCCAGATGCAGTACGCGTTCTCTTCGGTTTCTTATCGGTTTCGTAAAATCAGCCCGGCGGTGAACTCAACGTCGTCCAACTGAACGCTGGACGGCTCGTTGAGGATAAAGATAGTAACTCATATTGCAGCCGTCATCAGATGCATTAAATTGACGCCGCGTAAAACACGGCTCCTCGTTAGAAACCACAGCGGTTTTTTACCCAAAAATTTTCTCCAAAAAACAAGGAGGAAGCCGATACGTTCATTATAACTAAGGAATACAAATATTTCAAGCTTTTTTCGATAAGCCTGAGACTCATGCTGCAACCTCAATCAATCCTGGCTAACATTAGACGCCGATATTTCTAATCTTGCAGTATGGAAATGCGCCTAGTTCCATTCCAAAACGCAACTCAAAATTGAAGGAACGCTATTCGTCTATAGGAAAGAACTTAGGAATTATTGCAAGCTAATTTAACTGCAAAATGAGTTAGAATATCTCTTTGACAGTCAGATCCAGTCGAGCCCAATATCGAAGGTCTTTGCGGAGTGCGTAACGGCTCCGACGCTGACGCGTTCGACGCCCGATTCCGCTTTTGCGCGCACCGTGTCGAGGTTGATTCCGCCGGACGCTTCGAATTCGCAGGTCGCGCCCGCTTCTTGGCGCATCTTGACCGCTTCTTTCATCATCTCCGGGGACATATTGTCGAGCAGGACGAGGTCCGGATTTTCGGGCAGGACTTGCGCGAGCTGTTCGAGGGAATCGACCTCGATCTCCAACATTGGCAGCTCTTTTCCGGCGTAGTTCGTTTCGAGGTATTTGCGCGCGCGGCGGACCGCTTCGCCCGGCCCGAAGTCGGCGATACCGCCGAAAGCAAGGTGGTTGTCTTTGATGAGGATCGCGTCGTAGAGGCCCGTGCGGTGATTATGGCCGCCGCCGCAGCGGACGGCGTATTTTTCGAGGCGGCGCCAGCCGAGCGTCGTCTTGCGGGTGTCGTAGATGCGCGCGCCGGTTCCTTCGACGGCGTCGACATACTGACGCGTCAAGGTCGCGACGCCGGAGAGACGACCGACGAGGTTCAGGAGCAGGCGTTCTGCGGTGAGCATGGAGAGGGTGGGGCCGGAAAGGACGCCGAGGACGTCCCCTTTTTCAAGGGTCGCGCCGTCTTCGACTTTCGGTTCCCATTCGAGCCGTTCGTCGACCATCTTGACGAGCTCTTCGGCGAAGACCAAGCCGGCGGCGACGCCGGGAACGCGCGCGACGACCGAGGCTTTGCCGGGCGCGTTGTCGGAGATGAGGGCCAGACTGGTAATATCGCCGTCTAAGCTCGTGTCTTCGCGTATGGCGAGCGTCATGATGTTGCGCATATCCGCGCGCAGGTCGTCGTTATAGACGTTTTGATAGAAATCTCGTTGAGACATTTCGCCGCTCCGTATTTAGCAAGGCGTATAGAAACAAAAAAAACCGCCGTTCGAACGAATCGAAAGAGCGGTTTTGCTAGTGACCCCAACGGGACTCGAACCCGTACTGCGGCCTTGAAAGGGCCGTGTCCTAACCGACTAAACGATGGGGCCGTAAAAAATTCGGTTTTTGCCGAACCACTCATGCAATTCCGGTCCAAAAAATGAACTCTGCACAACGTTCAAGCAGTGACCCCAACGGGACTCGAACCCGTACTGCGGCCTTGAAAGGGCCGTGTCCTAACCGACTAAACGATGGGGCCATTTAGCCAAAGACGACTAATTGCGCGCCATTCTAGCGCGGTTCGGTCTTTTGTCAAGCGACAATGATTTCTTTTTTCCGAAAAAGGCTTGCCTATTTTATCGCCGACGTCGGTTTTGTCGTTCTATCTTGTGCATTGACAAAAGATAGAGAAAAAAGTATGTTTTTATCGGTCGGCGGGTTGATCGGCGCCCCAAATCTCAATTTCCGCGACGCCGACGTCGGCGAGGGGGAGCTCTTGGCGCAGGTCTTGAAGGGTAATTGAGGACGTCGTTTTCGGGTCGAATTTGAATCGCTGCGGTTCTGTCGTGAACTCGAGTTCAAGGCGGACTTTTGTTCCGTCGTCGAAGAGGAGCTCGGCGCTCTTCCACGACTGCGTTTGAGCTTCCGGAATTGCGAGCGTAATAACCGCTTCGTCGACGTCGACTTGCCGTCCGAACTCGATCTTTAGCCAGAGGTCGGTCCGTCGGTTCGGCTTCCAGCAGGGCGCGTCTTGTTGCGCGACGCCGTCGACAACGGCTTTAGGAGAGGTTTCGTCGAGGTATTTCCAATGGCTGTTCGACGTCGCGTAAGGATAGGACGTCAGCTCGAAGGTTGTCGCGTCGCGGTTGAGCGCGAGGTTGCGCCTGGGATTCCCGACGACGTTGGAGCCTCCGCGCGAATCGACATATTCGGCGGCGCCGAAGATTGGAACGGTCGCGGTTCGGTTCTCTAAAGCGTCGATGAAAGCGTTTTCGGCGTCGACGCCGCCGAGGTCGAAGACGGGGAAATCGAGGAGGCTCGAATCGACGTTTGTCCTCAGCGCTTCTTTGTATCGGGCTAAGTGTTCCAACTCAATTTCAGCTACGCGGAGCCGTTTCGCTTCACGGAAGAGGTAGATTTCACGCAGCTGGTTTTGTCTGCGGGACATATAGCGCCCCGTTTCTTTATCCCACGCGTTCGCCTCCATGTAAGAACCGCAGAAGGGGACGCACAGATCGATCCAACAGACGACTTTGTCTTTTTCCTCCTGCGAGAGGTTAACTCCGTAATGGTCCGGTTCCAGATAGTTCAGCAGCGCGCTTTTGGTCGAGCCGTACGCATATGGTTTCAGCATCGTCGGGTCGGAGGTCGCTAAGAACGCGTCGACATATTCTGAACTTTTGCCGTATTTCGTCAAATTCAAGTAGGACTCAGAGAACTCGCGTCCGGGCGCAAAGTCTTTGCCGTTTTGCGGATAGAGGTACTGTTTCGAGGACGGGAAGGCGTATTCCGGTTCCCAAATATCGGCGTGTTCGAGCTTTCGAACGTTTCCGAGCAGACTGAACGGGGCGGGCTGGCCGTCGGCGGCTTCTAAGCCCGTATGACACGAGACGCAATGCTCGTCCCAGATCGGCTGAATTTCCCGAATGTACGAAAATCCGCGCGGCCGGTCGACGCCCTGGGGCGCGTTGACGGACAGATACCGCCATGCGGCGCGCTCGCGTTCTGTCGCTCGCGCCAAGAATTCCGGGGTCGGTTCCTCGCCTTCTCGGAAGAATGGCTGGAGCGTTTGCGGCGGCTTGCTCGCGGCGATCGACGTTATCTGTTCGGACGTGAAATAGTTCGTGTTTTTGTCTTCATGGCAGCCGACGCACCCGAACGTTTCGCCGGGCAGGACGAGCGCCCAGCTGCGCATCGTCTGGACGACGCGCCCTTTTTCGTCGAGCGCTTGGAAGTAGAGCGGGGCGCGGGCGGGCGCGTAGAAACAGGCGCTTCCGTCCTCTTCGACGTCAACGGTTCCGAGCACGTGTTTCACGTCCCAAGCGCCGTTGCAGATCGAGACGGGCGTGGTAACTTGACCGTAGTATTTATTGTAGGAGAAGGTCGTCGAGGCTGCGCGATATTCGAGCCCGACGACGCGCAGCTTTTTGATCGTTCCGCGCGGGACGCCCTCTAAGCCGGGACCGATATAAACGTCTTGCAGGAAGAAAGTTCCATAGTCTTTTTCGTAATCGAGGGACGTGGACTTATGGAACGGCTTTTCCTTCGGGGCTAACGGGGCGATTTGACCGGAGGAAATCGTCGGGTCGAAGACGAGCAGTTCGCGCGCTCCTTTGCGGTCGAACCAATAGATTCCGAAGGGAGTTTCGTATTTCTGCTCGCGTCCGTTCACGCCGCCTTCGGGGAAGAAGGAGAGTAGGAAATTGTCGTCGTCGAGCGCATAGGGGGATTGGCACAGGGGACCGTCGCAGCCGAATCGGTCGTTAATTTCGGGCACAAAGGGCTTTTCCAGGGCGAGGCGTTCGATTCCGGCGCCCTCTTGGGTTCCGAGCGCGCGGTCGATAACGATCGGCGTTCCGGCTTGGTCGCAGTGGTGTCCGCTGGCGATCGCGACGACTTTGTCGGAGCCGGGTATTCCTCGCGCGTGGATGATCGAGGTCGGCGCGAAGGAGTTGTTGCCGTAATATTCGGTTTGCGCAGTACCGTCCGGATTCATGACGAAAAGGGGCTCGTTGAAAATGGGTCCGCGGTCGTTGTACTCCCAGCGGCAGTAGACAATTTGGCCGTTTTCCAAGATTTGGGGCGAAAACGTGTGCGCTTGGTCGAACCCTAAGCGGCGCAGGTACCTGCCTTGCGAATCGCATAGGTAGAGATTGGTTACGTCGCTCCACCAACATGGCGCGCTTTGGGCGCAGCGCGTCGAGCTGAAGACGATATCGTCGTTCGGGAGGAAGCAGGGCTCGAAATCGGCGACCGCTTTGCCGAAGGTGATTTGGCGGTATTCTTTTGTGTTAACGTCGAGTATATACAGATGATAATCGTCGTGTTCGTCTTTTTTCATAGCAAACGCAATTTTATCGCCGTCGAAGGAGACGCACGGGTCGCGGATGATCCCCGTTTCCGTTTCGAGCAGGACTTCTTGCGCGAGGGTTCCGTCTTCGCCGACGGTCAGCGCCATGAGCTCGGAGCCGACGCGCCAGTCGGGGCCCCGATTTCCGATGAGCGAATCGGTTGCGTCGGCGGTCATGGCGAGCGTGCCGCCTCTGCCGCCCATGACGTAGTGTTTGACGTAAACGTATTGATCGTAATAGTTCGGCAAGTCTTTCAGCCGTTCCTGCCGCCGCGCGGCGCACGCGGACCAATAGAGCCGCGCCCAACGCGGATCGGCGCCGGGCGCTTGCTCTTTCTCGAGCTCGGCGCGCGTTGACTCGAAGGCGCCGACGTCGGCTTCGCGCTCGGCTAGTTCGTCGAGGACGCGCGCGACCCCTTGAGATTCAAGCGCGGAATTTGACGCCGACCGAAAGGCGCCAGCGTAATCGGCGCCGAAGTCCTGGTAGAGCCAGTCGCGTTTAAGTCGCGATTCGGGGAAGGGATTCGTTTTGCGTTCGGCTCGTTCGCGGTCGCGCGACAGATAGTCTTCGACGGTCAAGCCGTCGACGTAAAGGGCGGAGAGATCGACGTTTTCTGGCGCTTCGGTCGTCGCGAGCGCTTCGAATTCGGCGAATTGGCAGACGTAATAGCCTTGACGGCCCGTATCGTAGGCGGAACGGACGTTGAGCGCTAGGTACCTGCCGCGCGTCGGCGCAAAGAATTTCCGTTCTGCCGCGCCGTCGCAATAGTACGGAAATTCTGATTGTGAAAGGAGTTCGCGCGCTTTGGGATCGGCGGCGAGCGCAGAATAATCGCTGAAAGAGTCGGGCGCGGCGCCTTCTTCGAGACACGCCAGGTCGACGACCTTTGGGACGTAAAAGTTGTTTCGAGGCGCGGTTATTTTGATTCCGTAAAAGGTCAGGGTTTGGCCGAAGTCGAAGACGAACCAGGCGGTCGCAGGGTCGCTTCCTCGCGCCGGTTTGGCGTTCGGATCGTCGGGACCGGTCGGGGAGTCGTCCAAGATGCAAGCGTAAGAATCGAGGTTGCCGTCGATGGCGTTCTTGATCGAGAACTGGACGTCATTGTGTTCGACGGCGTCTCCTTTGAATGAGAAATGCTTGCCGGAAGAGTAGGAGACCGCGACCGGACGCGTCGCCGTCGTGGCGGCGTTTGCCGACTGGGCAAGGAAGAGTAACGGCGTAACGAGTAGTAATCGCAGTGCGGGCGTCATTGGCGTTCTCCAAATGGCTCTTGGACGGGCTCGAGTTTGGCTGTTTGCGTCTTTATTGGGAGGCGCTGGGTTCTTGTTGTTCTTCTGCTGTTTCCAGCTCTTGGTTTTCCGGCGCCTGGTCGGGGGCTTGTGCATTGTCGGACGCGCTTGACGTTCCGATATTGTCTACGAAGCGCTTTATTTTAGGCACGGCGCCGACGTATGGAAGACTCTTGTCGTATATTTGAAAACATACTTTGTCTTCGCCGATAACATACATTCCAAAACGCGGTCCTTCGTCAAGGATACAATTTAAGCGCGCGTATGTAACGCAGGTTGTCGACCATGCGACGGCGTCGTCGGTCAAGAGGCGGCGAAGCTCTTCTTTTTCTTGATCGGTCAGCACGACGTCTTCCTTTCCCGCCTGATATCTGCGCCATA
>JAQVHZ010000153.1 GCA_028695965.1 Thermoguttaceae bacterium
TTTTAACCGCCGCCGTTCTAACGAACGACGGCGGTTTTTTGTTTCTTGCGGGCTCTTTCGCGCTGTCTATCCATACGAAAGGCGCGCGTCTTTCCGCAGCTTCGTCGTCGGTCTATTGTCGAGGTTTCGACAATTCTTAAACTGCAAATAACGCCGTTCAATTTGGCGTCCCGATTTGCCGACGATTCGTCATAATTGTCCCTAATTGTGATTTTTTTCATCTCCGCGCCTGATTATACTTGATTTTGTTTCCGTTTCTCAGTACGATTAATCATATGTTGGAAATTTTTCGCGAAAGATTTTCAAACTTTCGGCAACTATACTTAGCAAGACAGCGCGCGCGGCCATTTGCATGGTTCCCATGCGCGAGCGCCTTTTAACAGGTCGGCGCCGGCGCTCGAACGCGGGCTTTGTCGGAGTTTCATCAAATTGACGCAGGGGAAAGAGGGGACGCCTTGAAATGAAGCTCTTTTGGAAGTTTATGAAGCTCGTGAAGCTGATAAAGCGCTGCGTTGCGCTGGTCCTGTTGACGGCGCTGGTCCTGGTTCTGATCCCCGGTTCCAGGCATTGGCTCCACGAGAACCTCGTCGCTCGGCGGGACGGTTCCGCGATCAAGCGATATTTCAACGAAGCGCTCGAGCGCGGGGACGTCGACGCCGCGCTCAAATACGCCAAGTTCTATGAAGAACGCGCGAAAAAAGAACCCGTCGCCGCCGACGCCAGCGCCGCTAAGGACGCCGACGAGGCCATGGACGCTTATATGGACTTTTACGTTCTAGCCCTTGAAGCGGCTGGAAATTTCGAGAAAGCGCTCGAGTCCTATGAAAAAAGATTTGCCGCAAATTCCGCTGGCGGTTCGCCGAGCCGGTTAAGCGCTCGCGACAAGGCGCGCATCCTCTACAAGAAGGGCGCGAAGAAGGAGGCGTTTCTGGCGTACTGCGAAGACCCGTTCATAACGTCTCGCCCCGACGGCGCCGCCGCGTCGAGGCTGACTGACAAAAAGGCTCGGCAGAAGCTGAACGAAAGCTTAAGGCAGATGCAGAAAGCGATTATTTCTGGAGGAGAAGAAGGCAGGAAATCGCTCGCGTGTTTTGAGAACTACGCGGAGTTCCTTGCGTTTCTCGACGAAGAGTTCGAGAAATTAGGACGGTCCGAAGAATACGCCGACGCCGTCGAGAAGTACCACAGCATTGAAACTAAATCAAGGTAAAGAAGCGAGTTGATAAAGCGTTCGTTTGAACCGACGTCGATATTTGATTGACGCCTCGGCCGCGCTCTGTGAACCAGAGCAGACGCCGGGCAAAACTTCAGGAGACCGGACGGTACGCCGACCCTGTTTTAACGCCCCGATTTGAATTCAGCAAAGATTGAGGAGCAATTTGCGATGGAAAAGAATTTGAAAATGACGCAGAGCGCCGTTGTGTACGGGGTTTTGGCGCTGGTCGTATCGATCCTGTTTCTGGTCCCCGCAAATAGGCGTTGGTTCAAAGATTACGTCTACCAACGGAACCACCTTTGCGCGATAAATCAGTGTGCTGAAGAAGCGATCGGAAGGGCCGACCTCGACGAAGCGCTCAGGTATGTCGAGCTCTATGAGGACTTAGAGAAAAAGAAGAATATCAAGAGCGGCGAAGAGACGACAAGCTATATGGGTTTTTATCTCCTCGCCTATGAAGCGAGCGGAGACTACGATAAAGCGCTTGAATATTACGTGGAGAGTCCTGCGACCTGCGACAGCGGACGGTGGAGCCCGAAGACGGACGTCCTCGACAAAGCGCGCGTTCTCTACAAAAAAGGCGCGAAAAAGGAGGCGTTTTTAGCGTATTGCGAAGCCCCTCCGCAAATTCCGCAAGGGGAAGAACGCAGAGTATACTGTGAGGGCGAGCAATCCCGTATCCTCTTTAAACTGAACCCAAGACTGGAAAACCTTTCGTGCTTTGATACCTACGCGGAGTTCCTCGCCTTTCTCGACGAAGAGTACGAGAAATTGGGACGACCCGAAGAATATGCCGACGCCGTGGAGAAATACCACAGCCTTGAGTTGATAAAAGAGGGCGAAGCAAGCGTCGACGGCGGCGAAGCAAGTTCATGACGACGCCGTTCGGAACAAGAGGGCAAGAGGGCGCAGACGGGCTATGGCGCCGCCGACCTTTATCGGCTCGAACAGCAAAAAGAAGAGTTTTTGAGGAAAAAACGCTTAGTGGTAACGTCTTCAAGGTAAAGAAATAGAGACGCCGACGTAAAATTATTGCAAATACTTTGACTTTTTCTCTTGACGAAAGAGGATATTCTGTTAAATTGTAGGCGTTGTCAGTAGCGGCTAGCGCCTTTTTGACAGCATCGAGCGCAAGCTCGTTGATCTTTAACATCTAGGTAAAGTTTTAAATCATACAGTGTGAGAACTGTTAATGCGTTGTGTTTTCTTGGGAGAATTTTTTCCAAGTATCACATAACCTTTGATAGCCAATATTTGAATTGATTCATTAACACGAAGCTTCTTTGACCAGAGGCTTCACCATGATCGAACGAAAACTTCTTTGAAGTTTTAAACGAAATAA
>JAQVHZ010000106.1 GCA_028695965.1 Thermoguttaceae bacterium
CGATTCCAGCTGCGTAAAGCGGAACGCAGAGCCGTCGTTAGCAGCCGCGTCATTTTCTTCGACCGCAAGGGGCACGCTCTGCGGACCGCCTTGATATACGTCTTGTCCAGATCGCTTGAAAGGAGGATTGAGTTTTAAGGTCGCTTTACAAACGACGTCGTCGTAATGAGCAAGCGCATAGACGTCATTGCCGCGCGTTACGACCTGACGCATACCTTTAAACCCAAAAGTCGCGCGCATCCGGAAGGGTAGCTGCGTCTCGTCAAAGTCTGGATTGGAATAGGGATTTTCCCCTTCGGAGCGTTTCGACGCTATTTGAATGATGCGTTTTAACGAAAGAAAAATGATCTCGTCGGAACCTGAAGCGGAGACGACAAGGTATTCGCCGTCGTCGGTGTACGCGACTCCCCACGGCCCGCCCGCGCCAAACTGCGGATCGTCCAAAATAAAGAATTCAACAAGGGTCGCCGATTCGACGTCGACACACAGGATTCCGTTCGCATTGAGCCAGCCGCCCTGCACGCCGCTCGCCGAGTGCAGCGTATTGCCGCGAATCCCCGAAATGAGCGCGTAACGTCCGTCCGGCGTCAGCGTCATATCTTGGAGCAAATTGTCTCCGTTACAAAGATCGACGACGCGCGATTCGCCCGACTCGAGCTCGATCACAAAGACCTTGGCAAACGAATATGCTCTGTTCGCCGGCATTTCCGTCAAACGGTTGGCCACGACAATTTTACTGCCGTCTGGTGTTACCTCCAAGCAAAAGGGTTCGCGCCCTACGTCCCACGTGCGTAAGACTTCGCCGCTCTGGGCGTTAAGCTCCACAAGAGCGCCGTTGAAACGATCGGCGACATAAAGAAGCTCCTCGCCGTCGGACGTCGCCTTGACGTCGACGTCCGCAGGGGATCGACCGACCGAATACTCGGCAATCAAGCGCATTTCGCAGGGTTCAAGCCCTGAATCTGTCTTCGTTGCGATTTCAACGATCGCCAGCCTGCCGTCGACGCCTCCGACGATCGCAACGCGCGTTTCGTCAGGGAAGAATCGCATTTTGTAGGGCTTAAAGGAAAGATCGATGGTCTCCGGAACCGCAGAACCGTCAACTTTAACGCGCCAAAGTTGAGAAAGCCCCTCGGACGCCACATAGAAATTCTCGCCCGCGCCGTCAAGGAGCAGATCAGTCGGCGAAAGATAGGCTTCTGCGTCTTCTCCTTCGTCGCGGTCAGTTGCAAAAGGCGCGGACTTCGCAGAGTAAGGCGAGGCGTAGCCCTGCGCGTAGGCATTGGACGCCACGCTTGCAAAAACAATCGCAATCAACGTCAAAACGCTCAACTGTTTCATAACTCAGGCTCCATAAGAATAGTTGCATTATCACTCTATATTATACGGACCTAGAGGAGCAAAACAACCCCTTGACGCCAACTTGACGCTGACGGCGCTTTAGTTATAATCGTCCCAGTCCCCAAAACGCCAACCTATCGGCGTCTCGAGCTTTGTTTCCATTACCTCAGAATTCGATCGCTGATACTATGTTGACGTCGCCAGAACAAGAAGCCGTCCAAATTACACAAACGACCCAAAAAAAATTCAGTCCTGAAACAGTCGGCTTTTGGTGCGCGCTCGCCTCGGCGGTTTGCTACACGTGCTCCCTGGGCGCAATGCGCGGGCTGACCAATTATGACGTCAGTCCGCTCTGGTCCTTAGGCGTCAAAGAGACGTTTACGGTCGTTTGCGTCATGCCGTACATTATTATCCAGACGCTTCGCGGCAAGTATCGCTTCCAGTGGAGCGCGTTTTGGGCGCTTTTGTGCGCGGGGTTTGTTTGTCAAGTTTTCGGCGCTATTCCTCACTTATGGGCTTACGCCGTGATTGGTCTGACGCTCGCGACGCCTCTTGTTCAAGCGGCTCAACTGATCTTCTCGTCGATTATCGGCGCCGTTTGGCTCAAAGAACGCGTTACTCGCAGTAAGATTGTCGCTCTTGTTCTGTTAATTATCGCCGTCTTCCTGCTCAGCGGGGTCGGTTCCGACGACATGATCGCAGGCAAAGAAATACGGCTGGGGCTTGGCGTACTCCTCACGATGTGTACGGCGCTTGGGTACTGCGGACAATTGTCCATTATGCGCTGCGTCTTACGCGAAGAAGATAATCAAAAAAAGAGCGACCGCGTTCGAACGCCGACAACGCTCGTGATGGTTGCCGTAACAGGAGCGGGAGTCGTCGTCTGCGGTATCGTCCTGACGGCGCAAAAAGGGGTCGGCGTTTGGCTCGAACCGCCCGTCGAATGCTGGAAATTCGCCATAACGGCAGGGCTTGTTAACATGGCCGCGTTCGCCCTGCAAATTGAGAGTCTGCGAAGGCTTTATATCCTCAAGCAGGCGCTCATTGCCACAGCGCAAACGGCGGCGCTCTGCCTGGTGGGCGTCTTCGTATTCGGCGAAGCGTTTGGAATTTTGACCGCGCTCGGCATAGCGCTCGTCCTCGCGGGCGTGATTGTCTCAAGCTTCTCCAAGTAGCGTTGGAATCATTATGCGTCAGGAGTTTCCCATATGCGGCATTGGAATCTTGCAACCGATTGCGCGACGTGGGAACTCTTCTTTGCGCTAGCCCTATGGCTCCTCTACGTCTTGCGTTCAAGCGTCTTTTACCGCAGCGCAAACTGGCTGCGCATACTAGCCGCTTCCACCCTGCTATGGCTCTTTATCGCGCCCTATGCGTCCACGATTCAAGAGACGCGCGCGCCTGTAGCGATCGTGCTCGACGACTCCGCAAGCATGGCGCGCCCCCTCGACGACACGACCGTCTATGCGAGCGCAAAAGAACTGGCAAAGACAGCCCAAGAAGCGGCGCGAGCCGCAAACGTTTCCGTCTCAGCGCGCGCTCTTTCCGGCTCGAACGCCGACGCCCCCAACGCGCCAACCTCGCCCCTTAGCTCCGTTCTTTCTCTGGACGGACTCGTCTTTTTACTCACCGACGGTATCGAAAACACTACCGACGCTATTCCAAAAAACGCTCTGAATTCTAGAACGATCGTCGCTCCAATCGTCGTAGGCTCGAGTCGTCCGCTCTTCGACTGGCGATGGGAGAATATTCCAAGTTCCAGCGCAGTCTATCCTAAGGAGCAGGCGCGCTTGCGCGGGTCCTTGCGTCTGTTTGGTTCAGAGACGCCTAGAAGCGCCGTCGTCAGTTTGTGGGATACCGACGCCGACAAGCTCTTATGGCAAACGACGTTCGAATCGGCGGGAGACGCAATTGAACTCGATTATACCTGGGATCCGCCTCGGGACGCTCCAAGTCGATATCGCCTGGAAGTCGACGACGCTGAGGATTCTAAAAAAATAGAAAGCAAGAATCTTGACCATTCTAGGTTTTTAGAATTCTGCCGCGCTAACAACTTCGTCGAGTTCTCAATCGTTCCGAGTGAAAAGAAACTTAGCGTTCTCCTCGTCGACGACCAGCCGCGATACGAATACCGCTATATGCGCGCTATGCTCCAACGCGAAGAAACGGTCGATTTGCGCGTCCTGCTCTTCTCTGCCGACCCAAGACTGACGGCAGAAGACGAACGCGCAATTACAATCGACGAAATCGATCGAGAAACAATCAAAGGTTTCGACGTCGTCTTAATTGGCGACGTCCCTGACGAACTTTGGCAAGACAAGTTCCGACACATCGTCGACGTCGTCCTCAAAGACGAACAAGCGCCGGCGATATGGTTCCTCGGAGGCGCTGTCGGCGACTCAAGATTAGCGCCGGGAGAGCTCGTCGACGACGCCCTTCCACAACAGAACCTCTTTCATATCGGTTCGACCGCCGAGGGACGGCGCGTCTTCGGCGAACTTGCCGACGCGCCAACAAAAATCGAACTAACGCGCATTACGCCCTACGTCGCGCCAACGTCGGTAACGCAAGTTCTATTTGTCGCAAAAGACGCTCAAAGCACGCCCCTGTTCGCCATTGTCGAGCGCGGCTCGACCAAGGTCGCCTGGCAGGGATTCGACGAACTTTGGCGTCTCCAAACGCTAGACGACAAAACGCTTTACCGCCGATTTGTCATGAAGACGCTCGAATACCTCTCGGCGCAAATTAGCGGCGCCGAACTCGACGCCGCGTTCGACGCGCTGCAACGCGATGAAAAAGAAGACGTTGCGGCAAAACTTGACTTCGCCGAGCGACTTGCCGCTCAAACGCACGGGGCAGTCCTCGATCTTCGCGACACAACGCTCGAAGAGTCGAGACGGCAGACGCGCGAGTTTGTATCGCGTCTAATTGCAGAATCGCCGACCGTTACGTCGGAAAAGAAAATTCATTTGGCTCCAAACAGAGTCTTTATCCCCCTCGCCTTGGTCCTCTTTCTGCTGGCCTGGGCGCCTAACGCCTTATGGCGCAAATCAAAACGACGAGCAAGATAATACTTCCAACCTCACGTTCTTATAGTTCCAGCGCGCGACGTCGCTGCTCCGCAGCTCTATGCGCAGATTGTCTTGCCTCAATCGGCATTGAACAATATGCCAAGCCCAGCCCCTTCAAAGGAAGAAAAGTTTAAAAATTTTCGATTTCTCTCGAAAACTCTTGTTTTACCTATTTCGCCAATATATAATGGAGTCGGCGCGGCTTCGTTTCGCGCCGTCTTCGATAAAATAATACACGTAAGGAAACAATATGAGAAAGTCATTACTGGTAGCGGCAACAGCAATGCTTTGCGGCATCAACGCTTGTTGCGCGTCAGAAGTCAATATGACGTCGCAAGGCTGGGAGCCCTCTTCCTTTGGACAAGCGGGCCAAGAGATTGCAGAATTTGCCGATCTGAACCTGCTTGAATTTCCTGGAGCTAAGCTCGTTAAAGCGGACGGGGTCGAATCCCCCGCAAGATTGACCGACGGTTCTGCGGGCGTTTACGGCGGCGACGGACGCGTCGCAGTCAACGGCGCCCCGTCGCGCGTTGTCTACTATCTCGGTCAACCGCGCAAAATTGCGTCGATCCGTCTCTTCTCAGGAAATATTGACGCGCGCGGCAATCAAGATTTCGAAATCCGACTGGCAAACAACGCGAGCGCGCCGGGCGAAGAACCGCAGTTCCCCGCCGAGCCGACCTTCACTTCCGGCGATAAAGTCGTCGGACGCAACAACGGCGCGTTCATGACCGCGATCGAACCCCAAAGCGGCGTGATCAACGATCAAGAATACGACTGGATCGAATTCAAGCTTTGGCGCACGTACAACGTCAAAGCCGGCGAGCCGGGCAAAGATAAGAGCGCGGCAAACAGCTGGGGCTCGATGCTCGAACTGCAAGTTTTAGCCGACGTCAACGATCCCGCGCTTTTCAGTTCCCAAGAAGAACGCGACGCGTGGCAAGCGCGCCTCAACGCGCGCAAACTCCGCGCTGAACTGGACAAACTCGGCCCGGACGTCGCCTTCGCGCTCGAAAACCGCGATTCGCTCAAGCTCGCGATCGACTCCATGTTTGAATCGTACGAAGATGAAATTGGCGACGTCGATTGGATCGAACGATTTGAAGAATTCGAAAAGAGGCTTGGCGATAAGAATATCGAACCGAGCGAATTCGTCGCTCTCGCCAAAGAGTACGACGCGTTCCGACGCGAAGTTTTGCTCGCGCATCCTGTTCTCGCCGACTTCGATCAAATCCTGCTCCGCAAAACGAACAATCCTGCGCTTCAGGCAAACTGGATGTCTGACGCGTCGCGCGACAAAGGGCAGTACAACGACTCCCTTGTCCTGCTCGACATGAACGATCTCGAAGGGGAGATGGAAGAAGTCGTCAAGGGGCGCAAAGGTTCCTACATCGGCAACATAGCGCTTCACTGGGACGCCGACCGCTGCCTCGTTACCGCGCTTTCCGACAACAACACGTGGCAAGTCTACGAATGCACTCTTGAAGACGGCGAATTGCGTCAAGTTACTCCCGATATGGGCGGCGACGTCGACAACGTTGAAGGCTGCTACGTTCCAGACGGCTCGACAATCTTCGTTTCCTCGGCGTCAATGATGGGTATTCCATGCATCGGCGGCGGCGGGCTCGTCGGCAACCTGTACCGCGTCGAAGAAGACGGCGAAACGGTCCGTCAGCTCACCTTCGAACAGGACAACGACTGGAATCCGACAATCCTCCCGAACGGGCGCGTTATGTACCTGCGCTGGGAATATGTCGACATTCCCCACTATTACTCGCGCTACGTCTTTACGATGAATCCGGACGGGACGAACCAAGTCGAACATTACGGCAGCGGTTCCTTCTGGCCAAACAGCACGTTCTACGCGAAAAATCTCCCCGGTCAATCGTCGAAATTCGTCGGTATCGTCTCCGGGCACCACGGCGTGGCTCGTGAAGGCGAGCTTGTTATCTTCGACCCGTCGAAGGGACGCAAAGAAACCCAGGGCGTCGTCCAACGCATTCCCGGTCGAGACAACCCGCCGGAAAATGTTACTGTCGACCAGCTTGTCGACAACTCTTGGCCGAAGTTCCTCTTCCCGTTCCCGCTCGACGACGAACACTTCCTCGTCTCGTGCCGCATGACTCCTGCAGAACCGTGGTCGATCTACCTCGTCGACACGTTTGACAATATGCTTCGCCTGCGCACAGAAGAAGGCATGCATCTGCTTGAACCGTTCGCGCTCGTCGAACGTGAAGAACCGACCGTCATTTCAGACCGAACCGTACCCGGTGAAAAAACGTCAAACGTCTTTATCACCGACGTCTACTTCGGACAAGGTCTGCCGGGAGTTCCAAAAGGCGTCGTGGAGAGACTGCGCGTCTTTGCTGTCAGCTACGGCTATCGCGGAATTGGCGGTCATGACGTCTTCGGGCTCGAAAGTTGCTGGGACGGCCGACGTATGCTAGGCGAAGTCCCGGTCTTTGAAGACGGAAGCGCTTCCTTCAAGATTCCAGCCAACACGCCGATCGTCGTCCAGCCGCTCGACAAGGACGGCGCGGCTGTGCAGACAATGCGCTCTTGGCTCGTCGGGATGCCGGGCGAAAACGTGTCGTGCATCGGCTGTCATGAAACGCAAAACGACGTCTCTCCGACCCAAACGACCATCGCGCGCAACACGCCGCCGGTCGATTTGACTGAGTTCTACGGCCCCGAACGTCCCTTCTCCTTCGAGGGCGAAGTTCAGCCGATCCTCGACAAATTCTGCGTCGGATGTCACGACGGTTCCGAGCCGGGACGCCCGAATTTCGCCGATACGTCGCGTGGTCCTCAAAACTTCTCGAACGCGTATCATGCGCTCCATCCTTACGTTCGGCGGCCCGGTCCCGAAAGCGATATTCACGTCTTGCGGCCGATGGAATATCACAGCTCGACGTCCGAACTCGTCAAGATGCTCCAAAAAGGGCACAACAACGTCAAACTTGACGAAGAAGCTTGGCGAAAACTCCATTGCTGGATCGACTTAAACGTTCCGTATTTCGGTTCTTGGACAGAAATTACCGAAGCCGGACGCGAACGCGGGACGAGCAGTATCAAGGGAGTCTCTGATCGTTACGTCGAACTCAAGACGCTCTATGCGGACAACGACCTCGACTTCGAAGCGGACGCTTACTACTTCGACGAAATGAAGAACAATCCTCCCGAATTCATGACGCCGGAGGAAGCGCCCGAGATTGACCGTAGCGCCCCAGAAGTCGCTAATTGGCCCTTCGACGCTGAAACAGCGCGCGCTATGCAGGGCGAACCGACGCCTGTCAACGACGCCGCGAAAACAGGCGAACCCTTTGGCATAGAAGTTCGCAGCGCTCAAATGGCGAGCGTAACCCTTTCCGATGAAGTTGCGTTCGATATGGTCAAGATTCCCGCCGGTTCCTTTGTGATGGGCGACGAAGAAGGCTTCAACGACGAGTTCCCGCGTTCCGCCGTTACTATCGACAAGCCGTTCTGGATGGCAACTACCGAAACCACGAACGCCATGTACGCGCTGTTTGACGCTTCTCATGACAGCCGGTACATCGACCAATGGTGGAAAGACCATGTTCTGCCCGGATATCCTGCAAATCTGCCGAACCAGCCGGTCATTCGTATCACTTGGAAAGAAGCGAACGAATTCTGCGCTTGGTTGAGCGAAAAAACTGGCAAGAAGTTCCGACTTCCAACTGAAGCCGAATGGGAATGGGCCGCGCGCGCCGGCGCCGAAACGCCCATGTGGTACGGCGGCGTCGACGACGATTTCTCCAAGTTCGAAAACCTGTCCGACGACCAGACGATCAAATTCGTCGTTCAGGGCGTCAATCCGCAGCCAATTTCGAATCCGCCCGAGTGGCGTTCCTTCGTTCCGCGCGCTAAGGGCGTCGACGACGGCGCCATGATCGGAACTGACGTCGGATCTTACGCGCCGAATGCGTGGGGACTCTACGATATGCTCGGAAACGTCGCCGAATGGACCGCGTCCGATTACAAAGCGTATCCGTATGCAGCGGACGACGGACGCAATGACGGAGATCTCAACGCCAAGAAGGTCGCTAAGGGCGGTTCGTGGCGCGATCGTCCCAAATGGGCGCGCGCCGGGCTCCGACGCGACTACGAATCCTGGCAGCCCGTCTTCAACGTCGGGTTCCGCGTCGTTTGCGAAGACGACTTTACGAAATGACCAACGGCTGTCCGTTCGGTCTGACTCCAAAGACAGGCTGCCGCCTAATTTTGCCTTGGCATAATTAGGCGGTCGCCTCGTGTGTTTCAACGTTTTTCAAATTGCGTCGACACAATTAGTTCCTTGCAGCTAAGGTCGAGAACATGACGTTCAAACCAAACCGGTCCGACAACCTCGCCGATCCTAAATAGCAGAGAGACATTGGCGCTCTTTTGCTGCGGGTTGCGAGCGGACGAGAAAGGATTCTCGTTATTTTCCGATCTCTCTTTGTTAAGAGTAGTTCAAGACGCGCTAAGACAAGAGGTTCCATTTACGAACTATTATTCAGTTAAAGATGAGTGAAAAAATGACCATTCAACTATCACGTCGTGATTTTCTCCGAGCGTCGGCGTTGGCGTCGGCGTCTCTCGTTGCGCCGTCCTTCTTGACTAGTCGAACGCTGGCGCAGGAGCCGCAAAAACGTTGGTTCAAAGGGAACCTGCATATGCACAACCAGTGGTCGGACGGCGAACCCCTGCCCGAATGGGCGATCAACTGGTACAAAACGAACGGATACCACTTCGTTTGCCCATCCGATCACAACTGCTTCCAGTCGCCTGAATTCCGCATTGCTTCGTTCAAATCGAAACAGGCGATGGCGGCGGAGCTAGACGCCGCGCTCCAGGGTGAAACGTCGTTCTGGAAGCCAATGCGATGCGAGGAATTACCAACAACTAGCCTGACCGAGCAAGTTGTTCAGCAGGCGCAGGAACTCTTCGGCAAAGATTCTGTTAAGACGCGAACGGTTGGCAATATGACGTTTGTCAGAATGAAGACGTTTGACGAACTTGTTGAACAATTTGTCGAGCAGGACAAATTCATTATGATTCCCGGCTACGAACAGACAGGAAACTGCCTCAACGGATCCGCCGTTCATATGAACTTTATTGGCGTGCGCGAAATCTTCCCGTATATCAAACAAATCGAGGAGCCGACGGAAGAGCTGCGTCAGTCGTTCGCAAAAGGCGTCGAACTTTATTCGAGCGCTCCGTACCTCTTCACCGTAAATCACCCCATGTGGAGATTCTACGATATCAACCCGAGCGCCATCATCGCCAACCCGCAAATCAGGCTCTTTGAACTCAACAACAACGGTCTCTCTGCAGGATTAGAGCGCCAACCGGGCTTCTGGAACCCAGAAAATTTCTGGGACGTCGTCAATGCCTGGCGCGCGACAAACAACCAAGACCTTCTTCTCGGCATGGGCTCGGACGACCGCCACGGCTACGGCGGCGCCCCCAAAGCCTGGACGATGGTTCAATCCGCCTCGCTCGACCAAAACGCGCTCTTTGAAGCGATACACGCGGGTCATATGTACGCGTCCAACGGACTCGATTTCTCCGAGCTTTCTTTCGACGGCAAGACGCTGAACGTCAAAATCGACGTCAAACAAGAAGGCAAGTACAAAATCGATTTCATCGGCACGAAAAAAGGATACGATCCGACGTGCAAAATTGTCGACGTCGCTAAGAGCGAGAAGACGCTCAAAAGAAGAGTCGAAACCTATTCCGACGAAATCGGCGTCGTTCTAGAGACTGTCGAAGGAACCGAAGGAAGCTACACGCTCAAAGCGGACGACCTGTACGTTCGCGCAAAAATCTACATGGCAGACAACAGCCCAGCCCTTGAATGGAGAACCAGACCCGCGGCGTGGACCCAGCCTTGGAAATAACCAAGAGTAAACGATCCGCATAAGCGCAAGACGCCGCCGAGTCCGACATTAATACAACAACATACGGAACGGCGGCGTCTTCTGATCGTATAGTTCAAAACTCCACAATGCAATTACTCTAATTAAAATGGACGATTCTTCGGATTGCCGCAGTTGCAAATAAAAATGCTTTTGCGAGAAAGCTCTCAAAAAACTTGACATTGGTTTATACGAGCGCTACTATTATAAGCATAGCATTTAGAAACTCATATTGCAACCTTCTTGGGGCACAATGTCCTCTCTGCAGTACGCAAAGCAGATTTTGTGCGCCGCCTAGGGCGCCGTTTCCGTCGTTTTAATGTCCTTGCTGTATTGTTTGCTGAATCAGGCTT
>JAQVHZ010000015.1 GCA_028695965.1 Thermoguttaceae bacterium
AACGTCGAGCAATCCTGACAAAAGTTCAAAAAAATTTCTACGACTCTCCTCGCTGTCGTCAAAACCCTTGCGAAGCTTAACAGTAACTGGTATCGAATCAGGAACAGCCTCTCGAACACTTTTTGCGATATCTATGGCTTTTCTTGGTTCAGACGTCAAATAACCGCCTCTGCTTCTCCCAACTACTTTTTTAACTGGACAAGCAAAATTCAAATCAATAAGATCAAACCCACATTCAAGCAGTTTTAACGCTGCAGGAACAAATTCTTCTGAAGAGCTCCCCATCAGTTGAGCGCCTTCTGGTTTGTCTTCCTCGCGGACGTCAAGATAATAACGAGCCTTGTTTTTCTTAGAAACATTCAAGACAAACTGATCCAAAAAGACTTCGCATAAGGTAAATGACGCGCCAAATTCTCTTGCTAATCGCCTCATCGGGGCGTCAGAATATCCAGACAACGGAGCCTGAATAAGAGGAACGCTAAAATGCAAATTGCCTATTCTTAACGGCCGAAACATCTTATGAGTAAAAAAATGAAAACAAATTGTATTGTCTATCGTCTTGAATCTGTTACCAAACAGCAACTTACATAAACAACAGTAAACTAACAGAGTTGCGAACAGATAAAGATTTACAATTTTCACCAATCAAAAGGAGTTCACGACGCCCTAATGAATAGGCGAAGAACGCCCCTGTGCGCAAAAACGGAATATTCGACAAAACCTATCTAAAGCAAAACCCTCTTTTAACCGATAAAAACAAAGACGGTTCGTTTTTCAACACAATCATTAAATTCGAACATCTTCGTTGCGTTAGCTTGTCAGCAGTAGACAGAAAAACGCCCTAAAACAAACAGGATTTTACACGACTTTTTTCGTATCGCAAGCATAAGGTCGGCTGTTTTAACGCCGAAGGATAAACAAATGAATCTTTTCTGTTTCAACAGGTTTGTCAAGACGATATGTACAGGCATTATTGTCGTTTTACTTTGCGTCGGACAGTGTGAAGCTCAAAATTTGTTCTCGAAAACTAGAACAGCGAAAGTTGACGCTGATCCTAAAAAGGATTACTATCTCACAGAATCTGACGGCAACTGGTTCGCTATGGTCAAAAAGTTTTCCGGTGATTCTGCATTTCTGCAGGCCAAGCGTTTAGCGTATGAATTGCGCGCCGCCTACAAACTAGAAGCGTTTGTTTTCAAATATGATCCTGATCAAACAGAAATGGACGCGTTGTCTATGCGACTTGGCAAAACTAAGAAATTCCACTATCAGACGTCCCGAGCTGTTGAATACGCTGTTCTGGTCGGAGGTTTCCCCACAGGCGAAGATTTGGAACTGCAAAAAACTCTTGATAAGATTCGTAAAATGCATCCCAAATCCCTAAAGGACGATCCTCAAAGCCAAGCTGCTGTTGAAAGGTTCAAAATCTCGGCTAAAACAGATCCTCAGTACAAAGATTATGGTCCGCTTGGCGGCGCGATTCCTGTTCCAAATCCATTGCTTCCACCCGAATTCTTTAACCAGAAGGGCGTCGTCGACCCATTTATTGCGAAATTGAATTCGGACAGCAAATACAGCCTGCTAAACAACAAAAAAACATACACTGTTCGTATCGCTACTTTTTCCGGCGATTCAAGCATGAAGAAGAGTAACGAAGCGTTCAGCGACAATGATCTTGAAACCCGATTGCAATACGCTGGTCTTCGAGCGGCAGCGCTTTGCGAAGCTCTTCGTAATCAAGGAGTTGAAGCATGGGAATTTCATGACCGCGATTGCAGTTTTGTTACGATTGGTAGTTTCGACCAATATGGAAAGTTACAGCCAGACGGCCGTACAGAACTTAATCCAAGAGTTGCCGAAATTATGACCAAATATGGCGGTTCCTTGGTGGACGGCGAAGATGGTCGAAGCAAATATCGAGCGTACACGATCGTCGTCGAAATTCCTGACCCAGCTTCCTCCTCGTTTGCTCCAAAAAAGAAAAAACTGACGCTCGCGTGCGACTTACGTCCTGTTATCATTGTCGTTCCACAACGTTCTGGCGAAGAAAGCGTTAAAAAAATTGCTCTCGCTACTGAGCAAATGGATAGAGCTAAACAACAAATGGTTGAAAATGTAGTCGAACGTTCTCTCGAAGCTGCCGAAGAGAACCTAGAATCCGTTCAACAATTTGCTGACGCCAACAAACACGCTTTAACAGAAGAAGAATATCTCGCATGGGCAGCCAAGGCGACGCAAAGCGACGCAGGCCAGCTGCCACAAAAGACGACGCCGAACAGTTCATACGCCGCTCAGACGACTGCGCCGCAAGTCAATCAGACGACAGGAACCCAAACAGCCGCTTCCGCTAAATACACTCGAACGCCGTCCATTGCAGCGCCGGTTGTCTCACCAGAAGCGCCCGTGATAAACAGCTCTTCCTCGAAGAGTCAAGCAAACGCTGCAAGTCCTGCAGCTTCCTCTGCCAAAGCCCCTGCTGTGGTTCAGCGCCCCTACGGAACGTCAAGCGCCAAGGCGCCTGCTAAAACAGCCCAACGTTCCGCCGCGCCGACCTATTGAACTCCCTGAACTTCTGGCAGCTGAAAGGTTATTCAGGCTGCCAGGAAGCTCGTTCTGCTCAAAGAATCTTTCAGATACTACTTGAAAAAAAAGACACAACTGCTATGATTGGAGGCGCTCGGCAAGAGGCGTTTCAACCTACAATTTCCGGGGGAGTCGATAATATTGCCCTATGGTTGCCGTAATAACAGAAACTCGTGTCGCATAACGTTTTGACTGCATTGCGCTTCTTTGCGTCCTATGCGTTTCCAAATCGTCAGCGTTCCGTATTTCAAGGCAGCCACCCTTAGCGTTAGGGCTTCCAGTGAATTGGTTGAACGTCTTTTGTCGAGCGTCTGTGTTCCACGCAATTGCCTTCCCGCTCTTGTACTCTATCTATAATTATTCTTAACCTTTCCTCTTATAAAGAAAAAATCGTTCTCTACTTGATAAATACATACAATATGAGAAAATAGGGCAAATATTGTGCTTTTACGACATTTGCTTTGGTGAGATCGTTAAACGTGAAGCGTTGATACTTTGAGTAGAGTCTCAGCGCAAATGATGCGTTTGAGCGAATGAATCGTCGATTCACAAACCTCGCAAATCACGCAACTAATCGCCAGAGAAACAATAATGAGCGAAACGATACAACTGTCTGATCTATTTAATGATTCTAATCGTTCTGCAAGACCAGAACTCCAAACGCCCGCCCCTCTCCCTATGACTCCTGAAGAAGTCGCCGAACGAGGTTGGGAAGATATTGACGTCGTCTTTATTACAGGAGACGCCTATGTCGATTCGCCAAGTTTTGCCAATGGGTTGCTGGCGCGCGTTCTTGAAAAAGACGGCTTTAAAGTCGCCATTCTCAGCCAACCCGACTGGAGCTCTGCTGACGATTTTCAAAAATTCGGTTGTCCGAGGCTGGCTTTTTGTATTAGCGCCGGCAACATGGATTCGATGATTAACCATTACACGGCGAATCGAAAAGTCCGCAATGACGACGCCTATTCGCCTGGCGGTAAAATTGGTCGTCGTCCTGATCGTGCAACTCTAGCCTATTGTCAGCGAGCGCGAGAGGCATTTCCAGGCGTTCCAATCATCGCCGGAGGAATCGAGGCCAGTTTACGACGAATTGCCCATTACGACTACTGGAGCGACAAAGTCAGGCGTTCTATTGTGCTTGACGCCAAAATCGATCTTCTCGTCTACGGTATGGGCGAACGCGCCATGCTCGAAATCCTCCGTCGCTTAAACGCTGGTGAAACGATTAAGGATATTAGAGACGTCCGCGGCACGGTTTATAAACTCGGAAAAACTGAAGATTTACCTGAAGAATCAGACGTAGTTGTTCATCTTCCAAGCTTTGACGAAGTTGAAGAGAGCCGTGATCCCATTCAACTTGCTAAACTTGCAAGGCAAAAGAAGGATCCCGAACTCAAAAAACAAGCGGATGAAGCCCGAAATGCTAGACTTCTCTTTGTCGAAATGACAAAGATCGCCTTTGATAACATCAACCCGTATTGTGCAAAAACTCTCGTACAAGAGCACGGTGAGGAAGCGATTGTTGTCAATCCGCCGTCGTTCCCTCTTTCCGAAAGCGATATGGACGTTCTGTATGCGCTCCCATTTACCAGAAAAGCACATCCGTCCTATACGGAGCCCATCCCTGCCGTTGAGATTGTGCGGTCTTCCATACAAACACACAGAGGTTGTTTCGGCGGCTGTTCTTTTTGCGCCATTACTGCGCATCAAGGCAAATTTATCCAATCGCGAAGTGAAAGCGCTATCTTAAGTGAAATCGGTGATCTAGCGAAAAACGCTGGCGGAAATTACGTTGTCAGCGACCTGAACGCCCCAACAGCCAATATGTATCAAATGAGAGGAAAAAATCAAGACGTTTGTAAACAGTGTAAGCGCGCTTCATGTCTTTGTCCAGAGATATGTACAAACCTTGACGTCGACCACTCTGCATATCTCAAGCTTCTAAGAAATGCTCGAAATCTCGAAGGAGTTAAGAGCGTCTTGATTGCTTCGGGTATTAGAACAGATCTTGCTAATTTTTCTCCTGAATTTGTTGAAGAACTTGCAGCACACCATACAGGCGGACATTTGAAGACTGCGCCTGAACACGTAAACGACAATATTTTGCGTTTGATGAATAAACCCCCGATCGCAAATTACGAACAGTTCTGCGATCTGTACATGGAAACTTCTCGAAGACTAGGCAAAGAGCAATACCTCGTTCCCTACCTGATCGCAGGGTTTCCCGGCTGCACGCTCCGGGACATGGTTGAAGTCGCCGAATACCTCAAAAAAAATGATATCCGCCCGGAACAAGTACAAGACTTTATCCCCGCCCCCTTCCAACTCGCAACTTGTGCATATTACACGGGAATCGATCCTGTTTCTAGCGAACAAGTCTATGTGCCCAAAGGACTCCGTGAACGCAGGCTTCAACATGCTCTCCTCTTGTACTACAACCCCGCCTTCTATCACGACGTCAAATCAGCGCTCAAGGAAGCTGGCAGAGAAGATCTAATTGGAAATGGCGAAGACGCTCTAATCCCCCCGTATCCTTCAAAAGACGCAGCGTTGCGACGTTCCTCACGAATCAAGCGACTTATTCGTCAAAGTCAGAAAGAAGCGCGTGAAAAAGAGGAGTTTCGAAGTAGATTTGCTGATCTAGAAGAAACCAAGCAGTCTTCTGGAAAACGAGTCGGACGTGATCGTGCAGACTCCAGCGGAGGCTATCGTTCCGGAGCTCGCGAATTTGGAACTGGTTCTCGATACGTGGGTTCAAAAGTATGGGATCCTATCGACAAACGCTGGAAGCGCGCAGAAAATGCAGAGAAGCCAGAAGACCGTAATGAACGAGACGCTAAACGTGAACCACGCCGAGACGGAGACGTCTCAGACAAATCGCGGCGTCCACGTTCGAATCATCGACGTTTTGACGATAGTTCCAGTAAGGGCGGTTGGTCTCATGAACGTCGAAGCGAATCACGTTCATTCGTCAAACGAGAGGGCGAATACGACTCGTTTCGACGTCGAAGCGGAGCTGAGGGTGAAGATTTCAAAAAAGGACGTTTCGACGACAGACGTGAAGACGAACGTTCTTCAAGCGACAGACGTAGCGGGCGTTTTGATGGAAAAAATACTACTTCGTCTCGTTTCTCGAAGAATCGAAAAAATTTCTCCAGTTCCAGAGGAGACGCTGAAAGTTTTGACTACCGGAGCGAGCCACGCACAAATAGAAGGAACGACGCCCAAGACCAGTCGGATAAAAGAACGTTCCGTCGTAATTTCCGCGATAGCGAACAAGAAAACCGAGAAGACCGAGGACGTCGACAACGATTTGAATCAAGAGACGGAGCCAGCTCTAATGAGACCGCTAAACAAAATAGGGGTTTTGGTAAAGGACAAGGTTCAAATTTGAGAGGTCCGTCAAAATTTAGAGGAAACAAGCCGAGCGGCGGCAAACCGGGCGGCGGATTCAAGCGTCGCGATGGTTGATTTTTCAAATAATTTGCACAGTAGCTGGATTATTGACGTTCCTTATAGTATACTGGCAGGCGCAGCGGGTTGTTGCTGTTGTCGGTTTCGTCCGATATACGCCTCATGACATTTGAACGTCAGCGCATCTGTAACGCTCCAGTTACTACATTGTTTTCACCTATACAACCATAAAGGGGACTTACCTTGCAAAAGAAATTTGTTTGTTTGGGTATAATCTTGGGCGCCTTCGCTCTTTGCAGCGTCGCCTTAACCACTGCGCAAGCTCAAGCAAAAGACCCTGTCAAAATTATCTATGATACAGATATGGGTAATGACATTGACGACGCCTTCGCGTTAGCAATGTTGTACAACCTTGAGAAACGTGGTGAAATCGATCTCTTAGCCATTACGCTCACGAAAGACAACAAGTTTGCCGCGCCTTATTGCCAGATGCTTGGCGTTTTTTACGGGAATCCGAACGTTCCAATCGGCGAAGTCAAAGACAGCGGCGTCGAAACGTTTGACGGTAAGTTTCTCCGTCAAAGTCTTGAAGCTAAAGATGAAAACGGCGAACCTATGTTCACCTTCTTTGATCTTGCCAGCGACAAAACCGAATATTACGATTCAGTCGCTCTTCTCCGCAAAACTCTTGCTGAACAAGAAGACGGATCTGTTGTTATCGCCCAAGTTGGTTTTTCGACAAATCTAGCTCGTCTGCTCGACACGCCTGGAGACGACTATTCGCCGTTAAATGGACGTGAACTTGCAGCTAAAAAAGTCAAGTATTTGGTTGCTATGGCAGGAAATTACGTCGAACATCAACTTGAATATAACGTTGTCAAAGACGTTCCTTCTGCTCAAAAAGTCTTTGCTGAATGGCCAACCACAATTTACGCGTCAGGTTTCGAAGTTGGTCGTGAGATTCTGATCACTAGCGAGATGATGAAGAACGACTATGAATACGTCAAGTATCATCCTTTGAAAGAAGCTTTCAAGTATTATCGAGGTCTTGACTCCGATCAATGCACTTGGGATCTCACTGCAATTCTCTTTGCCGCACGTGAAGATCGTGGATATTTTGATCTTTCCGAACCTGGTGAGATCACGGTCGACGACGAAGGTTACACGACTTTTGAGGCCAAAGAGAATGGAAAGGCAAAATACTTTATAGTAGATCGCGAACAGATCGTGCGCGTTCAAGAAGCTTTCTCTTGGCTGTGTAGTGAAAAACTTTAATCCTTTGACAGAACAACCTTACTCTCAATAATTCCAACCGCCCTGAAACGGAACGTCACAACACGTTCCGTTTCTTATTTCATATCAAACAAATGATGAAAAAAAATATCCGACAAGTATGCCTTTTGATAACTGCGTCTTCACTTTTACTAATCGCGTCATGTTCTCCCAACAGTAATGAGAGCATTGTTGCAGACCCGTCTTTAGCGCCTGTCCCTGAAAACAAAGATCGCGCGTCAGATCCGACATTAGATTATTTAGCAAAACGCACAGACAATTCCAGTACTTCTCAAGTCAACGTTAATGTCTCCAAAAATGACAACGTCCAGGTTCTTACGCTGGAATCCAGTTACACAGTTTCCGAACCGCGTGATCTTTTTAACGGTAAAGACCTGAGCGGATGGGTCAACGAGACAGGAGGAGAGCCCATTGGGTGGATCGTTGAGGACGGGTTGCTAAGATTAGTCGATCCAACTAACGGCGGAGATATTTTGACCAGCGAATTGTTTACAAATTACATTCTTACTTTTGAGTGGCGTTTCGGCTTAGAATGCAACTCTGGCGTCAAATACAAACTAGAACAACCCAACGGAAAAGGATGGATTGGCTTGGAATACCAAATCCAAGACGACGCGCATGTGGAAGATGGGAAAGTAAATAATCGCAAGATAGCCTCTTTATTTGACGTGTTTCCCGCCAAAGAATCGTCTCAAGCTTCAACCTATCCTCCCCCGTCGACACGTGAACCTAACGGTGATTTTCGACAAGGAAAAATTGTTGTTTTTGGAAATAATGTCGAGCACTGGATCGATGGAGAACAAGTCTTGGAATTCACCATCGGTTCAAACGAATGGAACGGGGCAAAATCCCAAAGCAAGTTTAAAAACCAAAAAAATTTCGGGTTAATCGCCACAAGTCCGATCCTATTGCAGGCTCACGGTTGTCCAATCGATTTTCGTTCGATAAGAATACCAACGTTGACGTCCAAAAACTGAGAAAAAATAGCGCGCGCTTTAAATTAACACAAAAATCCGTTATACTCATAGGCACATTATAACCTTGGCAGAAATTCCGCAGCCGGGTCTGCGGACTATAACTTGTTTGTACGCTAAGCTTATTCAAATCCAATAGGTCATAAGATGAAAAAACTGTTTGTCGCCAAGCTCAGTTTCCTTGCTTGGGTCTTGCTGTGTTTTGGCGTTTTCTTTTCAACGTCGTCCTATGCGCAAAACCTGGCAACTGCTCAAATAGATCGCAATATTCCTAGGTTTCAACAACAAGTTGAACGAATGAATCAAGGCGACGTCGATATCCTATGGATAGGGGATTCCATTACTAATTGCTGGGAATCCACTGGGAAAGACGTTTGGGAAGAGTACTATGGCAATCGCAAAGCGATGAATTTTGGCATTTCTGCCGATCACACTGCTCATGTTCTCTGGCGTCTTAACAATGCGCCAATGGAAAATATTTCCCCAAAAATTGTAATCCTCTTAATTGGTACGAATAACCTTGGTCTCAAGAAGCCTAATTCTGACGAGCCCTTTAGTACGCCAGCAGAAACGGTTGAAGGCGTCCAAGCTATTGTCGACCGTCTGACGGAGCTGTATCCCGAAACTAAAATTCTATTGATGGAGCTCTTTCCGCGTGGCGCTCAAGCTAACGATCCCTTACGCCTTGGCGTGAATGAAGTCAATACGGGACTAGAAGCTATATATTCGCATAATGCCGTTGATAATGTTCAGTTATACAATATCAATGAACTATTCCTCGCCGAAGATGGAGCGCTTTCCAGCGATATTATGCCCGACTACCTTCATCTCTCTGAAAAGGGATTCGAATTATGGGCAAAAGCTATAGAACCAATGATAGCAGACGCGTTGGAAGAGACGCCGGAAGAATGCCAGCCTGCAAAAGTTGAGGTTGACTGGTGGACAGAGCGTTTTGATGAAAAGAATAATCTTCTTAAAAAAGGAGACGTCGAACTTCTTATGGTTGGCGACTCCATCACTCACTTTTGGGATAAAACCCCGTACTGGGAACAAGACGGATCTGAAATTTGGCGTAAGTATCTTGGTGAATTTAAAGCAATTAATCTTGGTCATGGCGGCGATAGAACTCAGAATATCCTTTGGCGCTTAGAGAACTACGATTTCGGCAATGTTAATCCGAAAGCGGCCGTTTTGCTTATCGGCGTTAACAACACTTGGGAACGCAATTACGATCCCAAAGACGTCGCCCTAGGACAACGACGCGTCGTACAAAAAATGCGCGAGCTATTTCCAGACATGAAAATTTTCGTGTTGCCGATATTTCCCAGTACTTGCCGAGAAGACCAACAAGCTTGTAATGACGCTATAAACGCTCTTACTCCCTTCTATATGCGAGACCTGGAAAATGTTGAATTCTTGGATATCAATAAGGTTTTTCTGAATCAAGATGGAGTTTTGACCAAAGACGTTATGCCCGATCTGCTTCATCCTAACGCGTTCGGTTATGAATTGTGGGGAGCTGCGCTTTATTTGCCGCTAAAAGAAGCATTTAAATAATCGTTTAAAACTTAAATTAAGTTTTATTGTTCAATCGTTTCAGACAGTTCTAGACGTTTGAACATAGATAAAACAAGTTTCACTAACACCCTATACGAAAGGTGATACAATGAGAAAATTGTTGAATCCGTCGACTTATCTGCTCGGCGTTTTCGGACTTTTAATTGCGTTTTCTTCTCTGTCGCTTGGGCAAGAGAACCTTGCTACAACCCTTGAGAATCGCGATATTGATCGTTACAAGCAACAAGCTGAACGTATGGCGCAGGGCGACGTTGATTTGCTTTGGGTTGGCGACTCAATTACGCACGGCTGGGAAGGTTCCGGAAAAGAAGTTTGGGACAAGTACTATGCCAATCGCAAAGCAATGAATTTTGCCATTAGCGGCGACCGCACGGGACACGTCCTTTGGCGTATGGCAAACTCTCCAATGGATAAGATTTCGCCCAAGATGACGGTTATCATGATTGGGACTAACAATATTGGACACAAGAAACCTAACTCTGACGATATGCACAGCAATCCGGCAGAAACGGTTGAAGGTATCCAAATGATTGTCACCCAACTGAAGGAAAAATATCCGGAAACGAAAATTCTCCTTCTCGAGGTTTTCCCGCGCGGAAACAAGCCGGATGATCGTCTCCGTGTCGCTGTCAATGAAATCAATGAAGGCTTGGAAGCTATTTATGCCAACAATGCAGTTGAAAACGTCCAGCTCTACAGCATCAACGAACTTCTTCTGGCCCAAGATGGCGAATTAACTAAGGAAATCATGCCTGACTTCCTTCATCCAAATGCCGCAGGTTACGAGATTTGGGCAAAAGCAATCGAACCGATGATCGCCGACGGTCTGGAAGAAAATACAGTTGATACTAAAGCGGCGCCAGTCGACGCAGATTGGTGGCGAGAACGCTTCAATGAAAAGAATGAAATTCTCAAAAAAGGCGACGTCGATATTCTTATGATCGGCGATTCTATCACCCATGGTTGGGAAGGTTCCGGTAAAGACGTCTGGCAAAAGTACTATGGCGACAAAAAAGCCGTAAATCTTGGGCACGGCGGAGATCAAACCCAACACGTTCTTTGGAGACTTGAGAATTACGACTTCAGCAACGTAAATCCCAAGGCGGCCGTTTTGCTCATCGGCGTCAACAATACATGGGGACGTGATCGAGACGCTAAAGACGTCGCTCTTGGTCAACGTCGCATCGTTCAAAAACTCTATGCGATGTTTCCTGAAATGAAAATCACTGTTTTGAAAGTCTTCCCCTGCACCAACCGCGAAAATCAACAAGATTGCATCGACGCCATTAATGCTTGGACTCCCTATTATATGAGAGACTTTGCAAATGTTGAAGTTGTCGATATCGGCAAGGTTTTCTTGAACAGCGAAGGCGTCTTGACGCAAGAAGTCATGCCCGATCTGCTTCATCCCAATGCTGTCGGTTACGAATCTTGGGGCGCAGCTCTCTTTTTGAAGATTGAAGAACAAACCAAGTAATAAGCCGCCTACTAACGAAGTTATAGTAAATCGACCGACGTTTTGATTGGTTTGTAACAACTCAAAACGTCGGCATTTTTATATAAGGAATTCTTGAAATGAAAATTGCTCTATGTAACGAGATGTATCAAGCATGGTCGTTGGAAAACCAATTTGAGGCGTTTGCTGCGTGGGGATATGACGGAACAGAGTTGGCGCCCTTCTCGCTTGACCCTGATTTTGTTAACGGTTCTGCTGCAACAATGTCGCTTTCGCGCGTCAGCAGTTCAATTCGGCAAAAAATCGTCTCTTGTTCTAGAAAGACCGGCGTCGCCGTTTCTGGACTGCACTGGATTCTTGCCAAAACATCCGGTTACCATATCACGACAGACGACCAAGACGCACGAAAAAAGACGGCTCAGTATCTCTCTGAATTAGCATACTTTTGTGCTGAACTAGGCGGAACCTATATGGTTCTAGGATCTCCAGCTCAACGTAATATAGCAAAAGGTCAGCCCCGTGAACAGGCGGTTAAGAACGCCTTAGACACAATCTCGCAAGTGTTGCCCTCACTAGAAAAAACGGGAATAGTCCTAGCGCTTGAAGCGTTAGCTCCGACCGAAACGAATTTCTGGAACAATGCTGATGAAACGTTGTCTTTCATAGAAAAGCTTGGCTCGCCAGAATTGGTTTCGCTCCATTTGGATTGTAAGGCGATGCATGGTGGGGAATATCAATCGATTCCAGACACTATCAAGTATGCGGCTCCAAAGAAGAAGATTGTTTCGTTTCACGCAAACGATCCTAACCTTCAAGGTCCTGGATTTGGCCGATTAGACTTCAAACCTATTATGGAAGCGTTGAAAGAAATTAATTTTGACGGTTGGATTGGAGTTGAACCCTTTGATTATTCACCCGGAATTGTTGAACTTGGACGCAGATCGATTCAATATCTAAAAAAGGCGGCTGGTCAATAAATTACCTTCTAGGGCCAATTAAAAACGCGTCGCAACAATGCGACGCGTTCATTTTATATGCTAAGACGCGATAGATACTATTTATCAGACGTCGATTTCAGGAACAGTAAATTCTTCGTTGCGATACTTGCGTTTAATAAACGAATTAGCCAGTTCGGCGTCAGCGCCAACAAATTGACATACGTTGCCGTCGAAGTCCATCATATTGCTGACCATAACTTGTGATTCAATCATCGAAACGTCGTGCGTCTGCAACGTCTTTTGAGCGCTTGCAAGAACTTCGCCCCAGATCCTTTCAGCGCCTTCTGCTGCTTTTGCAACTGTGGCAGCTCGTTCAATACTCATCGGTCTACCGCAGCGGAAAGCAATATTGGCCATATTGCACCATTCGCTTGTCGCCTTACCGACCGCTGCTTCTGCGTTCAGAATTGTCGGATCTTGAGCGAGAATGGCGTCGACAAAGTTTCGCTGATGTTCTCGTTGTCCGCTATTCCCTTTAAACTCCTTCATGAGCGCTCCGTCGGCGTCGAAAGCACGAGCGCTTCCTCGTTGCCCCTCGAGACGACCGCCTTCGCAATAAGCAATGTAGCCGCTTCCAGGACCGGGGTGATCGCCAGCTGACCTGGCGTCTTTCATGGCAAGAGTCGACATACCGAGAACAATTGGAATTGAACCAGTATCAAAGAAAACAAAGTGGATATTCGGAGTTTCACCGTCGTCATTGTACGCGGCACGAATGCCGCCTCCCAGAATGCGCTTTGGGAATTCAACACTGTCGAGGAGAACGTTATTTCGACAATCGTCTAGGACGTGAACGCCCCAGTTGCCCATTTCGCCCGTTCCTGTATTCCACATCCAATGCCAATCGTAATGCCACGTATTTCGATAGACGTCGACGTCTTCGGCAGGTCCGAGCCACATATTTTTGTCGACAGTTTCGGGCAACGGTAAAGGATTGGCAGTCTTTCCGATCGGATTACGGGGCGAATAGTGATTGACCCGCGCCATTTGGATATTGCCAAGCGCCTTGTCCTGGTGCAGGAACTTTTTGATTTCCGTTTGCATCTTATCGCTGCGTTGTTGCATACCAACTTGGCAAACGCGATTGTATTTACGAGCAGCATTGACTACTTGGACGCCTTCCCAGATATTATGGGCAAGAGGTTTTTCAACAAAGACGTCTTTTCCTGCCTGCATCGCCCAAATAGCGGCAAGACAGTGCCAATGGTCGCAGGTGGAGATGACGACAGCGTCAATGTCCTTATCGTCGATTAAATCACGGCAATCGGCGGAAGTCTTTTGAACAGTATCGTATTTCTCCTTGGTCGTGCCAAGTCGAGCTGAATCAGGATCGCATAATCCGACAATATCAACTTCCGGGAAAGATTTAAAACCGGGCAATAACTCATTAGCGCGACCACCGCAACTAATCGAGGCAAGACGAATTCTCTCATTGGCGCCCCGAACAATTTGGGCGGGAGCCGGAAAGAACGAAGTAACGCCGGCAGCAAGACCGACGCCTATAAACTCACGGCGATTAAGTCGAGTCATATCAATTCCTTATCATGAAACGTATCGATTTCTACAACGAAGTTGTTATGAATAGTACAGGACTACTCCCTTCATTCTATCAAATTGCTCGATAACTTAAAAGAAGACTCAAAAGTAATTTCACAAAAATTACTAATATTTCGATACGGCAATAAGAAAAATATCGAAAGCAAAACGCCAACATATTGACGTTGGCGTTTTATAAATGGGTCCTTCAGTCCAAACTTTAAATATTTCGTTTCTTGATAATTAAGTTTACGGTTGTTGATAATGTAAGAAACGCCATTTATCGCGAGAAATGAAACGTTGTTTACAACTAAAACTGTCAATCGTCGGGAACCGAAGAATCCTTTATAACGAATCTCGCTTGAAGCCGAGCTACTTCACGAGCAAGTTCAGCAAGCTCAACACTTTGAATAACCTCGTTAAAATTTTTATATGCAGCAGGCGCTTCGTCCCGAGGGTAGACGCGGCAATTCGTCAAAACGTCCGCGTCGTCAAACTCCGAGTCAACTGTTGCTTGGTCAAGCGCGCGAACAGCTTCCCTACGTCCAAGCGCGCGTCCTGCGCCATGATTGACGCTATAACAGCTCTTCTTGGCTCCATCAAGCGCAACCATAACGGAAGAACCTTGAATTGGGTTGCCCGGTAATAAAATCGGATGTCCTGTCTTCGCAAAAGGAGTTTCTTTCAAAGAAAAGTGATTGGCTGGATATGCACGAGTCGCGCCTTTACGATGCACCCAAGTTGGCGTATCGTTGATTATTTCACGACGCGCAATGTTGTGACTGATGTAATAGATTAAATCTCCTTGAACTCCAGGGATAATCTCTTGAAAAGCTTCAAGAACAAGCATATCGATAACAAGATGATTCAACGTTGCAAAATTCGCGGCAAGAATCATGTCGTCGATGTAATCGTTCGCTTCTTTCGTTCCTAACGGAGCATAGACAAGTTGCGGATCGCCAGCTGGAAGCGGAACATTCCAAAGTTTAAACTTCCGCTTTAAAAGGTCAAATTGGGCGGTGGCTAATATGTTTCCAAATCCACGCGAACCACAATGCGAAAGAAAAGCAATGCAACCGTCTTTCAAGCCAAAGGTATTAGCAACTGACGGGCGTTCATCGTCGGCAACAAAACTTTTCTCTTGTTCTGTGAGTCGAACAACTTCACATTCTCCAAAGTGATTACCGCCGCCATAACTGCCTATCTGCATCAACTTATCAACATACTTGTCGATTCCGCCCCTGCCTTTTGCAAACTTGTTTTTTATCTTTTCAAGTCTCTTGGCTAACGTTTCTATTGTTCCGTCATGCCCAACACGACTGGCGTCTTCGCAACGAGAGATCCACTTTGGCGGTATTCCCATCGCGTCGCAAATATCGGGAGTAGCGCCTTCGATAAGAGCCCTTTCAATCAATTCAAGAGAATACCTTCGTGGTTTTGACTTTGATATTTTTTTGTAACCAGTTGGCACGCGTCTTTCAATGGCCTGAATGATGGCGCGTCGGAATTTCTTATCTCCTTGCAATGCTTCTTCGGGAAGATCAAATTGCAACAAACTCATAGAGCAGTTAATATCAACTCCAACAGGTCCTGGATAAATGTGCGTTGGTGAAACCATAACGCAGCCAATAGGCGCGCCAAAACCTACGTGCGCGTCGGGAGTCAAAACAACGTCGGTAACGCCTGGACACATCCGCGCGTTTTTCGCTTGTTCTAGTGTTTCCTGACCGAAAGTAGCACGAATCGATTCTGTGCCAAAAACATGAATAGGAGAACGCTCCTTAACATGTATTATGCCGGTTGCTTCACCTGTTGGAATTATGTTAATTGCCGCGTTAGAAACCATGGACGATTTCCCTTTCTTTAGTTTCGCTCTATCCAGAACACTAATGATTAACTCAGTGTGGAATATATCTGTTTTTGATTAAAAGAAAAGAGCCCGTTCAAAGAATGAAAGGCCGTCTTATTAAAAAAGTCGTTTGTTGCCCATTAGTTAGCAAAAGTCAATACCAGTGTGGCAGCAAGCCTTATTCATCTAGACCATAACTTGCATTGAAGCCGCGCCAACGCACAAAAATCTAATCCAATCGTGTTGCACAGATAAGCACAACGAAGCGTATGTTTCTTTTGACAATCCTCTTAGTTGTTGAGGCCCGGAGTCCGCCTTTCTGGACGGTTCTTCCCCTCAATAGCACATAGCCGCTAAAATAATCTTGTAATTCTTATCGTCCCATCTGATCGCTTCAAATAAAAGGGCTAGCGTTCCTTAGATAACTGCAGCATCTGTTAAAAAATTCTTCCGCGCTTCCTGACTAAAGAACTCGTTTTAACGAACTCAAAAGCATATCGATTGTTTCGCAAGTATGACTTGCAAAAACAGCAATTCTAATGACGCCGCGAGCGTCATTGTATTTTACGGGCAAAAACGAAGTCAGCACACGATCTAATTCCAATTCAGCGTGAATGCGACGCATATTCTGAATCGTCCCAACTTGAATTGCCACTACCGGCGAGGGGGATTCTTCCACTACAAATCCAAGCTTGCGCAAGCCAGAACGCAAATACCGTATATTCTCCTGCAAGCGGTTGCGTTCACGTCTCTTTTTGTCTAATTGACTTATGCTATATGCTGTCGCGGCGGCAATTGAATTAGGAGGCACAGCATAACTGTTTTGATTATACTCCACCAGTTTGTCAATAAAAAGCTCGCTTCCCGCCGCGATTACGCCAAAACCGCCAACCGCTTTAGCTAATGACGCAAACATATATATGTTAACTTTCGAAGAAGAATCATTCTCACTTTTTGCATTGGACGCTGAATCGCTGTTGAAGTCAAGGTCCAACGGTTCGCTATGAGGTCCAAACGACAACTCACGGCCCGTCTGATTGACACTCGTAAGATTAAAGTCATAAAACTCAAGCGTCCCTCTGCCATGAAGGCCCAACACACCTATGCCGTGTGAATCGTCTATTAGCATAGACGACTCGCCAAATCCATCTAGGACGTTCTCGTATTCTCGCAAAGGGGCTATTGAACCAAAATTCGCAGAAATCCCGTCTGTTATCAGAAGAGGGCGTTCATCGATTCTGAGTTCCTTTTCCAACTTTTCACGCAGGGAGTTTGGATCGCCATGTTTGAAGGAGACAAGCTCTTTCTTATTTAAACCAACGCCAGCTCCATCAGCGCTTATACCGTTCAAACGTTGAAAACGAGCGTTCCAAAAAGGAAGCGCTGTTTCATCAACAAAAGCTCGTTCAAACACGCCTGAAAGCGACAATAAAAACAAATCGGCTATATTCGCCTCGTCTAACGTATAATACGCTTTTTCAGTTCCCAAAAATAAAGCGGCATTTTTTTCAACCTCCTGAACAGGAGCAGCTGTATAACAGTTACGCGAAGTAGCCGCTCCAAGTCCATATTTTAGAGCGGCGTTACATGCAACTGAAATCATATTCGGGTCGGCCTGCAAGCCGAGATACCCATCGCCGCCAAAATAGACGTATGACTTACCGCCAATCATTGTCATTGCGTCTGGTGGAGCGTCCAGCCGAAACGCCTTTGAAACATCGCAATTGGAAGCATTCTCAAAACCACTGTTCATACAACGGACCTTTAGAAACCTTTGATGCATTCTCGCCATAATTAGAAGCTTTCCGGATTCGTCGTCAAGCTTCAATATCTCATTTCAAACTTATAGTTAACAGGACGGCTGTTACCAAACTCATTCTCTATTCTTCTCAGATTACTTGATCTTTTCATTCTAATAAAAAGTCTGACTCAGGAGTTTCATTCGTTCTTTTCTAAAAAACTGCAACCTTTCAGAAAATATTTGCATTAGCCGTTTGCCTTGTTTTGCTGATTTTAAAATACTCATTTGAGCAACCGTAAAGCGCGTTCACTATCCTCTGCATTACGATGCGTATGATAAAAAGCAACGACACAAGCTGTCTCAACGTCTCAAAACGTACGTAGAAATAGTACCGATATTTCTGTAGATGCACAAGATAATTATTGTTAGACTAAACAAAAACGAATAAAAAGAACACAAATAAATAAAATACAAGCTAGATATTCCAAAGGCATTTTGATACAATCAGATGGTATTACCTGCCACATCACTCTCCAAAATTAGTCAGGAACGTTTCAATGAAAAAGAATATTGTTCGTCGTGAATTCCTTAAAACTGGCGTACTTGGCGCAGGAATGGGAATGTTCAGCAGTTTCCCATCGCCAATGATAGCTCAAGACAGGAGCCCTTCCTCAAAACTAAACATTGCGCACGTGGGAATCGCACGACAGGGAGCTTTTAGTGTAAATGGTTGTTCTGGAGAAAACCAAATCGCCTTGTGTGACGCCGATAGTCGCTATCTAGACGCCGCCAAAGCTAAGCGTCCAAAGGCCCAGCTGTTTACTGATTTTCGTGAAATGCTGGACAAAGTCGGCTCTAAGCTCGACGCAATTGTTGTTGCGACTCCCGACCACACTCATGCGGTTGTAGCAATAGCTGGAATGAAGCTAGGGCTTCACTGCTACTCGGAAAAACCCCTTGGTCACGACTTGTATCAAATTCGAAGAATGAGGCAAGTGGCAAAGGAGAAAAATCTGGTTACCCAAATGGGTACTCAAATCCATGCCGAAGACAACTACCGCCGTGTTGTGGAACTTATCCAGGCTGGCGCCATCGGCACGGTCAAAGACGTCAAGATTTGGTGCGCCAATCGCTACATCGGCGAACCTAAGCCTGCTGCCAAGTCCCCCTGTCCTCCCGAACTCAATTGGGACGTCTGGCTTGGTCCAGCAGCCGAACGCGATTATGATCCTCGTTTAATTCCTGGAACTTGGCGCAGATATTGGGATTTCGGGAACGGCGCCATGGGAGACATGGGGTGCCATTACTTTGATTTGCCATATTGGGCGCTTGAGTTAGACAAAACTGCTCCAATCTCTGTTGAAACAACTTCTCCTAATCCAGTCGACGAGGAAATGTGCGGTTATGATTTGACTGCGAAGTACGTATTCCCTGGCCTTTCAGGAACTGCGTCCCCCCTTACCCTCTCGTGGCAAGACGGAAACGCGCGGCCAGATTGTCTGGAAGAACTGGGACTGGAAGAATGCGGCGCCGGAGTCCTTTTCTTTGGTTCTGACGGAATTTTGTTCTCGACTTATTACGAACATACGCTAATGCCCAAAGAAAAATTTGAAGGTTTTGAAAAACCAGCTCATTCAATCCCCAAATCCCTTGGACATCATGCAGAATGGATTGACGCAATCAAACGAGGAAAGGGCGCGGAAAAGGATTCTACGACTTGTCGATTTGAGTACTCTGGCAAAATTGCGGAAACGGTACTGCTCGGTTGTTTTGCCTATCGTTGCGGTCAAAAACTAGAATATGACGACGCCAATATGATTGCGATCAATTGTCCAAAAGCGAGCAAATACTTTAAACAGTATTCTCGCCCCGGTTGGGAAGTATAAGCTTACGTCAAAAGCTTCTCTATTTTACTTGACCTAACTCAAATTGCAAAACAACACGAAGAGCGCTTTCGATTTGAAAGGCGCTCTTTTTCATACAGACGCTCGCTTTTCAAACCAAGAACGCTAACGAGCAGACTTATGGATATGGCAAAAAGCAAAGCTCAAACCTTTTCAAAGTCTCAACAATAAATGAACCGCTAACGTCCGCTTATCAGAACGAATTGAATAGAACTATACGGCTCAAAGCTCGTAACTTATGTTCATTATTTTGAATGTCTGAACGCCTCTCGGAGATTTAAACTCAGCAGAATCGCCAACTTTTTTGCCGAGAAAACTTTGTGCTAAAGGACAAGTACAAAGAATTTTTCCTACCTCAAAATCCTCTTCGCCCGCGCCAACCAGAGTGTAGGTCAGTTCCTTTTTATCCCTCATGCGCTTAACAACAATTGTTGCGCCGAACCGAATTTCGTCCTGAGGCATGGCTGACGGATCAATAATCTGAGCCCTGCCGATGCGATCTTTAAGATCGGCAATTTTTGCTTTGAGCAAGGCCAACGTCTCACGCGCGCCATGATACTCAGCGTTTTCGCTAAGATCCCCTTCCTCGCGAGCAATTGCGATACGTTCAAGAATCGGCGGTATTTCGTCGCGTTCTAAGCGCTCAATCTCCTTATTTAAGCGAGCATACCCCTCGTTGGTCATTGGAATAGGATCGTACATGAGTGAATTGTTCCTTTCTCGTATTTTTCACATAGTAAAAGGCGCACGTCTAACAAAACGCGCGCCTTAAAGAAAAATACACGGTCAGCTGGTTTGCAAGCAAAAGCACAAGTCAACGTAAAGTAATACGTACAATAACTGTCAGTTGTTCCCTTCCTCAAGAGAAGGGAGACTCCATACGCTCCGCGTCATTGTACAACAAATCTATCTCTTGGCAACCGTTAAATTATTTCGTTGCAATGCAGTAATATTCATTTCTGGTTCTTCAGGATTCTCGCTTGTCTTGACAGCTGATACCGTTGTTCTAGACTCAAGGTCGGTAGGCGAACCAGTTTTGGCGTTGAATTTTACCTTAATAGTTGCTTTGAGATCAGCAGTTAAAAGTTCTTGAACCTTGACTTCTAGGTTGCTATTAGCAACAACATTTGCAAAAGTTGACGAACCAATTTTTCTGATAGAATCCAATTTACAATTCCATCTCAAACTCTGATCGCCAACACCTTGGACTGATGTAATAATTTCATTACTCCATTCGTCATTAAGCTGAACCTCCTCTTGGTTCGCAACCCAGGAGAAAGGATCGAAAATCTGCTCAAAATTTTCTTTTGTTAACAGCGATTGGAATCGTTCGTAAAACGCCTTTTCGTCCTGATTTTTGGGCTCAATTCCCTTCCAAACGTCGTCTTTAACAGAAGCGCTTTCGGTCTTGCCATTTTTAATAACGACTTCAATGGAAGCGCTCATAAAGCGACGAAACAAATCATTGACAAACTCATCGTTGGCGCCCTCGTTGGAGCTATCAAAAAAGGCAAGCTCAGAATCGTTAGCTTCAAAACGAAGCATAACTCTCGAAGCTTTAAGGATCAGCTTTTGAATTCCACCTTCCTGCAATTCAGAAACGTCAGCATACCACGTGAACAAAACCTGCGTTTGGTCACGGGACGTCACTTTCTTTTCAACTGATGTAATGAGAGAAATAAAACAATCCTGTCGCAAGGTGTAACTACCCGGTTCCCAAACATTTGCAATTGTGTATTTGGGGTCGTCGCCACCAAAAACCGTCTGCGTTGTCAGGACCAAAACGAAAACGGCAATCATTTTCAGCAGGGTGTTTTTGTTCATCTTATTGATCCTCATTATCCATTTTTATAAAGCCAATTCGCTCATCGTAAAGCAATCACAAACTCTCAGACTGACAACGATAAAGGAACATAGACATGATTTTAACAAAAAAAAGGAAATACGGTAGGGCAAAACCTAAATGAACAATTTGTTTATCAATTTTTCTAAACCTACTCTCTAAAAAAACGTTAGTATCAATGCATAACCTGGGATAAACTAATCACTGATACATAGGCAAATACCGATAAGGAGTCTCTAAAATTAAGATCGCAAGCGACGTATTAAGCAATCTTCCACCATCGTTCATATATTTATCATAAAAAAGCCAGCTTCCTCTTTCGCAAGAGTTATCAAAAACGCCTCCACGCGCTTGGGTTTCTACCAAAAAATCACGTTGCTTTTCAAAACGAGTTTTCCAAACATTTCCCCCGTAATGATGTAGTGCAAGCGCTGCATAATAGGAAAAATAAAGGTTATAAACAAGACGATCATCCCGAAAAAAAGTGATGGAGCCGCTCCTCGTTTTTTCGCCGCGAGCGCCTTTTTTGACCTTTTGCCAAATTGAATCGGCGTCGTCAATCCAGTCGGCAATTTGGTCTATGCCGGCGTCTAGTTGTGCGTTACCCGGTTCCCAGCCTAAATACTCTCGCATCAAGACGCCAACAGCAGTCGTCCCCCACATTTCAGATTTTTTTTCTTTGGAGTTTGGCTGATAGCAATATGAACGCGCGTCCTTACTCATCACAAGGTCAAGAAAATTACCGGCTCGATACGCAACTGAAGGGCGAACAGAAAAACCTGCGGAGACGCCCGACTTTAGAGCCAGCATCTGCCACCCTAATGTAGAAGTGTCGCCAGGAACATTACTATAAAAGTATAAATCACCGGGAGAATAATAACGCCATCCGCCGTCATTCAACTGAGAATCTTCAATTTTCTTCAGTCCGCCTTGCGCCAAAGGCTTCAAGTTTGGATCCTTGGTCATTTCGTAAGCTTCACAAAGCGTCAGTACAGCAAGCGCTTGAATATAAGCCGCTCCATCGGCTGTAAATCCAGCTCGAAAATCGACCCCGTTTTCTGCTGAAATTATCGCATTATATTCCAGAAACCGCACTCCTGCCGCTACTGTTTGCTGATATTTATTAACTTCAGTATGCGTATATCCAGCTCCTAAAAACGGTAACAAAGCGATAGCTGTCGCCGCAGTTCGACTTGGATGCAGGCTTCTTTTATAATCGGTTCCTCCCGACGTTGCCGACGAATTCGAACAACGTCCGTTACACGCGCCTTCGCGTCCGTTGGAATCTTTTTCTGTCAGGTCAAAAGCCCAGCCGCCATCAGGCAATTGGTGCCTAGCAAGCCAGTCAAGGCCTCGCTCAACAGCGTCTTCACTTTCTTTAGTGACGTCTCCTTGTCTGCCAGGCGCGCCCGAGCCACGTTCACCGCGAGCACGACCACCAGTTGCCCCTTTCTTGGAATAAAAAGGAATCTCACTACTCGCGTCGCTTGAGCCGTGTAAGGCCTCCTCGACATTGGGCGCATTAAGGTAACTGCTGTTCTCTGTCGTTTCCGCAGCAATTGTATGAACAATCTGTTCATTCACCTCCTTATCTAACATTTGTTCTACGTCTGATTCCCAAAAATTGGGTTGGACGTCAAAGGCAACGTTGTCCAAAGAAGAGCCAGCGGCGTCAACAAAACTTAACTCTTTATGGGCTTCCGATGAAAAACTAAGCGACGTCAAATTCCCCAACGTTCCTACTTTTGTTGAGATAACTATTGAAAGCAGAATTAAAACAAGAAGAATATGAACTAAAACGCTAACCAAAACACCAAGATTTTGTCTTGACAGAAGAATGCGCAAACATATTTGCTGAAATGAAAGATCGCGCCATCGCGAAGGGGCGTTTGAAAGTGTCAAATAATTTTGACCAGACCTCGAATCGTTAGTCGCCGACAGGTGATCCAACAATTCACGAGTTCTATGGACGTCGTTTTTATTACCAGTATCCTCTTCACGAACCAAAACAGTTGGCGACTCATTCGTAACGACATTCTGTCCCTTCAAATTAAAGGTCAAAAGTCTGAGCAATTTGCTCCTGCCCTCATCGACTCCAATTGACCTCTTGGAATTCTTTTTAGGTCCGCTTCCCTTCCTAGCGCCTGTCATTTTATTGAACGTTTCTCAAAATTGTTACAACGTGCCAAAATGTAATGGAAGATCGTTCAAATTTTCTTTAAAACGATCTCTACTGACATCTAAACTCTACAGAACAAAGAGAAATAAAGCAATACAATTTTGAAAACCTTTTCGAATCCTGTGTTTCAATGAATAGAGGGACGGTAAACGCAAGTCCCCGTCCCTCTTGTCCAAACTATTTGCAAAGCAAAAAAGTTCTCAACGTCAACGTTTTTCTATCTCAACATAATTAGTTTGTGGATTACCAACGTACAACTGTCGAGGCCGAATGATTTTGGCGTCTTCGGCAAAGTGCTGCTCTTTCCACTGGGCAATCCAGCCAGGCATACGCCCGATAGCAAACATAACCGTAAACATATCAGTCGGAATTCCCATCGCTCTCAGTAAAATGCCGCTATAGAAGTCGACATTCGGATACAAATTTCGATCAATAAAGTAGGGATCTTTCAGAGCAAGTTCTTCTAATTTTCTTGCAATATCCAACAACGGGTCGGAACGTTTTAACGTCTTAAACAATCGCTCACATGCCGCTTTCAGTATTTTGGCGCGCGGGTCGTAATTACGATAGACTCGATGCCCGAACCCATAAAGCCGGAAAGAATCGTTTTTGTCTTGTGCGGCGGCTATACAGTCTTCAGCTCTATACCCACCTTGATGAATGGTTTCGAGCATCTCCATCACTTTAACGTTTGCTCCTCCATGGAGGGGACCCCAAAGAGCGTTTACTCCTGCGCTGCAAGAAGCAAACAGGTTCGCTCGTGCGGAGCAAACGACACGCACAGCGCTTGCGCTGCAGTTCTGTTCATGATCTGCATGCAAAATAAAGACAAGGTTGAGCGCGTCTTCCATTTCTTCAGAAACTTCAAATTGCTTGTAAGGCAACGAAAACATCATATGGAGGAAATTAGCGCAGTATCGCAGGTTCGGATCAGGATAGATTAAAGGCAATCCTCTAACGCGACGATGGGTGAACGCAGCGATCGTACGAATCTTACTGATCAAGCGTGCGGCAGCGCCCATTAAAGACTTTTCATCTTCGAGAACCAAAAAGTCTTTCCGATAACAGGCCATCATGCTAATCATTGCAGACAAAATCGCCATCGGCTGAGCGTCTGCTGGCAACGACATAAAGTGATTGCTCAATCCCTCATGCAGCAACTCGCTTTCCGTCAATACTTCGCGAAATTGACTGAGTTCTTTTTCACTTGGGAGACGACCGAAGATAAGCGCCCATGCAACCTCGATGAAATTGGGCTTCGGACGATCAAATTGCTCAATAGGAATTCCGCGATAACGAAGTAACCCTCGTTCCCCGTCAATATAAGTGATTGAACTACGACAAATCACCGTGTTACCCAGAGAAGGATCGTATGTCGTCAAACCATGATCTTTATACAACGAAGTCACGTCGATCGTACGGTCGCCTTCAACTCCGGTGTAAACGTTCAGATCGATCGTTTTGCCGTCAACAAGAAGTTTTGCGGAATCTGATAAGTCGGACATAGTTGCCTCCTACATTTTGTTTAAAAAGCGTGAATTATGCTCGTTTTCAGCGTCTCGTACGAAAACCTCGTCACCTACCGTGACAGAAGCGTTTGATTTCCACCTAACAACGCGCATAAGCGGCGCCTATACGTCCTCAACATTATAGATTGATAACCTCGTTTGAAAAGGATATTTTTGTGATTTTTCAATTATTTTCTTCACTAAAATAAGTTTTTCTAATACTTGTTCTCCTTTTCGTCCCCTTTTCTCCAAGAGAATACTTGATTGTCACATTCTCATGAATTCCATTCAAATTTTACCTATTCGTACTTTGGTTCTTTACATTGCGCATAAAATCAAATTTGATAGTTTTTACTCACTAAACTTTAAACTCGTCTGGACGTCAACTTCCAAAAAAGCTATTCTCTCACTGCGTTAACCATCTGATGATTGACAGCGGTCATCAACAACTCAATGTCAAGACCTTCCAGTTGGCGTAATGCAACAATCGTTCATTTCACAATTACTTCGATGGAATACGAAATCATTTTTAGGACTTTCCAACGTTTCACTTTTTAGATTTAAACGGGGTCAAGATGAAACAATCTATCTTATTTGGACTGGGCGTGGCTCTATTATCGTTAGGATTGGCAGTTGGCGGCTACGTAGCGGGTTCTCGTATGTCTGAGCACAGAAACGCCTCGTTAAACGCCAACCTTCCGATTCCCGTTTTAGCGTCTGCCTCCAGTGAAAGTGACGGCGTTATTGTCGCCACTGGGACCTTTAGTTCCAACATCGAAGCAATGTATTACCTTGACTCGCAAAGCTGCCGTTTGTCAGCGGCCGTCATTTCACGCTCAGCGCCTTCTTTCCAAAAGTCCTTTTCAAGAAATTTAAGAAGCGATCTTGTTGCAGCTGCTCAACAGTTCAATCTTTCCGTTCCTGCGGCTCCCAAATACCTGATGGTAACGGGAGAGTCGGATATTAGGAACGTTGGCGCAGTTGGCAACCTGTCAAAATCACTCGTCTATGTTGCAGAAATCAACACAGGTATCGTGCTTGTTTATGCTCTGCCAGGCGCCAACGAAAGAGATCTTTTGGTTCAAGACGGAGAAATTGTTTATTGGACATGCGCACGACTTAACGAAGGACTTCAAAGCGCGCCGCTGCAGATGCAACAGCCGGTTGAAGGCGCTAGTGGCAAATCTGAAGAACCACAATTAATCGATTCAAGTTTCTTCCGCACTCGATAATTTTAACGGATCCTTAATTCCTCGGTAAAAGAAACCGAGGAATTAAATTATTATGAACCGTTCATTTAATGATCGGCAACCTTGTCCTTACGGCGACTCTTGATTCTGAAAAGCTCAAAAGTCATCGATTAGAAATTGTTCAAAACTCTTCGCGTTCTTTTTCTATCACCATCCACAATGATTCGTTCGAGGATTGTCATGACGTTTCTCAAAGCTTGGTCAAAACTCAAACGCACCTTCTTATTAGGCGCATCCTTAGCGTTGTTACTTGTCTCCTCATCCAAGCTTGTATATGGACAATATTATCTAACCATGCCACAGGACGGCGTTCCACCTCATGTGGTTCAAAATTCAGTTGGCTATAGTCATGTGGAGAAAGGCGAAACGGAGCCGCAACCAGACGTCGATCAGACGTCTTCTCAGTTGACAAAACCAACGGCGTCTGAGATATGGTCCGCTTTCTTGCTGGGTAGTCCAAAAGCAAAAAAAGTCTCGAAACCAAAATTCGCCTTTTCTCGGAACGAAAATGTTAGTAATAGTTCCAGAACCTTCCCACTTTTAAGACAAAGTCCTTTTGAAAAAACACCTCAAATCGCAGATAATAAACAGCCAAATTCCTATCTTCCCCAACAGATTACAAACGACCGGATAACAGGCTACAACCGCACTACTCCACCAGAGTACAATACTGCACAACAGAACAACACTATTCCTAGACAAATTGGAGAAACTATAGTTCAAGGGAAACAGGTTAGCGATCAAGTGAAGTCATTGTCAGATATTCAGCAAAAGATTAAGGAACTTGACAAATACCTTGCTGAAAATCAACCTTCAATTACATATATGCAATCTCCACGCCTGGAGTATGACGCATCCATCGATGGACCACAACGAGCCAATAGTTCTAAAATTCGTCAAACCAGCGCTGAAACTCCCATCCGTTCCAACGGTGGAATTAGAACTTCGCTTTATGAGGAAAAAGTTTCCTCCTTGAACGGCAATAGAATAGAGACGATGCAATACATCCAGAGCGCTCAAAAAAACGACCAATCGACAAAAAAGGCGCGTGAAATGTTCAAGCAATCACAGAATATGAGCATTCCGGAAGTTCTTCCCGTTCGCCCCAACGCCTTACAAATCTCAGAAAGATCTTTTGTTTCCACGGAAATAGTGCGGTTGCCCAAACCTGGAAACCTAGCCTCACCATCGCCTATTCCCATTCGTCAGCTAACGAATATGCCCTCAACCCTGGGGACAGGTCTGACAGAAACAGAGAACGAGCCAACGTTTGTTCAGCCTCAGATTACGCCAAGAGTTACAAATTCTAGTTCTAACGAGGATGAAGCGATAGTACAACCAAACACGTCGAACGTCCTCCGACCTAGGGGCAGTTTTATTAACCCTCGCGACCTATAAACGATCTTTTCATCTGGGGACTCTAACACGTTCTCTCTGCTTAATTTGTTCAAATGATGTAGAAAGACTGCTTAGCGCTCTCTGAACCTGTCTTTCATAAAGGACGGTATTAGCCGCTAGTTAAAAGCTAGAGCAAAGGAAAACAACGGCGCTTCAAGAGGACTTCTCCATATTTGCAGAAGTTTTTTAAACAACTCAAAAGTCTTTTCTATATCAGATTTCGGGCACGTTTAGAACAAGCGCTTGCTCTACAAACTCCACTCAACAAATAGTTTACTGCTTAACTATTGTTTTTTATTCTTTTCGCTTTTAATACGCTTCACAGTTGCGCCAAGCGGCGGATTCTTAGACGTCTGCTTCACTTTCGTTATTTCCTTACCCCTTTTAGCCTTCTTAACGGGCTGTAACAAAACCTTAGGAGAGGTCTTTTGTTTATCGTTGGCGTCAAAAAGCCTTAACGTATAACTAAGCAATTCATCCACTCGCACGTTTCCATCGGATTCAAAAAAGATCTCGGGAATGCCAATATACCCCTTAAATATGCCGCGCTCTGACTCGACAAGCCGCATAGAAATATTGCGTTTTTGCAGTTCGCTCTGTAACCGATACATCAAGTCTGGCGCGCGAAAGGACAACGCTAACATTTTTTCACAGGAAAGGAGTCCTTCAAATTGCTCCATTTGAATAGTTTTTATCCTATACTCAAAAGCGGCAAGTCGAATTTGTGCTAAGATAAATAGCCGTTCTGCCTCTGGCGGAAGAACGCCAAACCGATCTGCCAACTCATTACGTAACTCAACGGCCTCTTCAACTTTTGTTACCCGATCAAAACGACGATAGAAATCAATTTTCGCCCGCGAATCAGGCACATAGTCGTCGGATAGTATGACGCTGCCAGGCAAGTCGATCTCAACATCAACGCGAAGCTTTTGAGGCTGTTTCTTTAAGGCTCGAACAGCTTCGTCTAAAAGATCGCAATACATTTCGTATCCTATTGTGGCGATATGACCGCTCTGACTTGTGCCAAGAATATTTCCAGCGCCGCGTATCTCAAGATCCTTCATCGCAATTTGGAACCCTGAACCCAATTTGTCATATTCTTCCAACGCATGTAATCGCTTGGCCACATTGGAAGATAATGTTTGATTAGGCTCCAGCATTAAGTAACAATATGCTTGTTTCTTTTCACGTCCTACCCGACCTCTAAGCTGGTGTAATTCTGCCAATCCAAAGTAATTTGCTCTATTGATAAATATCGTATTAGCATTGGAAATGTCAATTCCACTTCCGACAATGGTAGTACACACCAGTATGTCAAAACGCTTCAGAACAAAATCGCGCATTGTCGCTTCAATCTTTGCAGCAGACGTCTGAGCATGTCCGATACGGATTCTAGCTTCCGGTACTATTCGCTGCAACTCAGCAGCCTTTTCCTCAATATCAAGAACACGATTATGAAGAAAGTACGCTTGTCCTCCACGGTTCAACTCTCGTAAAACAGCGTTTCGAATGACGTCTTCATTAAAACGCAAAACTCGTGTCTCAACTGGCAATCTGTCTGCAGGCGGAGTCGCAAGATTAGAAATATCTCTAATTCCTAACAAAGAAAAATGGAGCGTTCTGGGAATCGGAGTAGCTGTCATCGTTAGTACGTCCACCATTGATCTGAGCGTCTTTAGCTTCTCTTTATCCTTTACGCCAAACTTTTGTTCTTCATCAATGACAACAAGACCTAAGTTTTTAAATTGAACGTCTTTTTGAACTAGTCTGTGAGTGCCGATAACAATATCAATCTCGCCTGATTTCAGTTTTTCAACCGTAGCTTCCTGTTCTTTTTTTGAAGAATACCTTGACAAAGTGTCTATTTTTATGGGAAAGGAAGACGTCCGTTCAGAAAAAGTACGATAATGTTGTTCAACCAAAACAGTAGTTGGCGCCAATACGGCGACTTGGTAGCCAGCCTCGACAGCTTTAAACGCCGCCCTAAGCGCAACTTCAGTTTTTCCAAACCCAACGTCGCCACAAAGGAGTCGATCCATGGGACGGGATCGTTCCATATCTGTTTTAATTGAATCAATTGCGTCAAGTTGGTCTTCAGTTTCAGAATACGGAAACAAAGATTCAAAATCACTTTGCCACGCTCCGTCTTCGGGAAAGGCAATACCTTCTAAAGTCTCCCGTTCCGCCTGTAATTCAATCATCTCAGCAGCAAGAGTCCAGATCGATTGTTGTACTTCCTTTTTTTGTTTACTCCACGTGGTTCCGTTCAAATTTGCAAGTTTCGGCACGTGTTTTCCAGAACCAATATATCGTTGAATCTTGCCAATTTTTGAAGCAGGCACATAGAGATGGACAGAATTCGCAAATTCCAAAATCAAATGGTCTTCACTTTGATTAGTCTTCTGAATCGTTTTAACGCCCAAGTATCGAGCTAGGCCGCGTTCGATATGTATGACCAAATCGCCCGGGGACAATTCTAAGAATGAGTCAACAATCTTACTCAACTTCTTAGTTTGAACTCTCTTAGCACGATAGGCAATAGAGCGTCCAAAGAGTTGGTCGGCCCCAATCAACAAAACCTTCCCATCTCGCCAGTCAAAACCGTTAGCAAGAGTTCCAACCTCGTATACAATCCTTTTCTCTTTTGCCGGTCTAGTCTGGGCGAAAGTCTCTGCTAAACGACGAGTTTCTGCTTCAGAAGAACAAATAATTCCTATCATTTGTTCTTCGTCTGTTTCATTTAAAGCGTTTTCGACATGAGTTAGGTCGCCTTGTAAACGTTCGACCGAATAAAAGCCTACGCGTGCCGTCATGCTAGCAAATTCTGTTCCCGTCGCAACGCCAACGGCATGAACAGTCGGACGTCTATAAAGCGCATTGACGATTTCTGAAACAGCAAAGTCCTTCTGGCTCTGATGTTTACGAGCAGAAACCAACTCTGTCGTTTCACTAATAATCTGACCGGTTTCATGCATCAGAATCAACGAATCGTCAGGAAGTCTATCGACGAAACGTTCCTCTGCGATTCCACGCGTTCTTAGTCGAGAAATTTCAATAGATTGCTTCGTCTCTACTGAGCGCTGATCAGCAACGCCAAAGCTGCGTATGGATTCAACTTCATCGCCAAAGAATTCCATACGAATAGGACGCTCCCAATCAACGGCATATATGTCAACAATATGTCCTCGTACGGAATATTCGCCTGGAAGTTCAACCGCAGTAGTAAAATGAAAACCTCCCTCTGAAAGCCAACGAGTCAACTTGTCACGCTCAAACTCCTCGCCAACTTTTAATGCTATTGTGTCGTCCAATATTTGCTCGCGCGAAGGGATTGGCTGCATAAGAGCTGCAAGCGAAGCGACAACAATTGGCGCGCGTTCTGTTTGTTCTTTTTTTAAATTCTTCGATGCGTCAGCGCAACTAGTTCGTTTATCCAACGCCTTTAAAACCCGAAGTCTCATGCCGAAATCTGCGTCTTCCGAAAGGAACACTTCGTCTGAATTCTCTATCGAAGAGGTAGTCAAAATGGGATATGTTAAAACAGGCGCTTCTGTAAACAGAGCTAAATCGGCAGCAACACGTTCCACAAGCGCGACTTTTGAAACAACGATTAAAACAGTTCGATTAGTTTGCTCCGATAAAACTGAACCCAGTAATGTATAGGAACTCCCAAGACATCCCTCCCAAACAACTGATTCCCCCATTCCAATTGTTTGCAATGAGCGCTGGAAAAAGTCAGTGTTCGCAATTTGTTTTTTTAACGTTGTCAATAAAGAATCGTTCATCTATTTCCCTATCAGAACTTTAGAAATCAACCCTTTCCTTTTTACCAATGTCATTATAGGAGAACAAAGCTATTTGAGTAGTAGATAAGTTTAAACAGCCGTTTCACGTTGATCGAGTAGGGGAGATTTTCTCTCCCCTCTGACGCCGACGTACGCGCTGTTCGGCATATGGCGGTTCAACTTAACTTCAAAGCGTGACGCCTTACGTGCTTTCTCCTTTCCGTTCCCATGAATTCATCGTAGGCAGCGCAGTATCTGCTCATATATACGTTTCGCCCTTCCTGCTGTCAGACATTCCATAGGACATACATTCGATTACACGGTTAAGTTGTTCAGCCCTTCGATATTGGTCTCACCTACTATGGCTTCTGCTGACTTCTCACAGTTAGTTGTTACTACGGTTAAATCCGCCTGTGAGACCTCACGGGATAAGCCCGCGAATCCTTCCCCGTTTACCCTCCTGATCTACAAGCCAAGGTTACGGTTGCCTTTGGGATTTTAACGTCTTGTGCCGTCTTGTCCGCTTGACTCGCCTTAATATCAGGTTTCTGTTCGTAGGGCTACGGTTTCGCTATCGCTATTGCTTCTTTTCCCCCACGCCTCACGACGTGAAACTTGCAAGTCGCTATCAGACTCGTCGGCAACTACGCTCCTTGGGACTTTCATCCAAGATTCGGGGCATACCCGTCATACACAAAAACGCCAAGAGGAATTCCTCTTCCTCTTGGCGTTTGAAATCAAATCGTCTGCACAGGGTCAGGCAAATCAGCCGCCGACACTCCAGCGATAGAACTTCTTAAGTTTAAGACCGCCTTCTTCTGCAACTTGCCCAACCGACTTGCTGTTATCCATAAAGAAATCTTGCTCAACAAGGCAGATCTCCTTAAGGACCGCTTTAACACGACCATCGACAATCTTCTCAATGATGTGATCCGGCTTGCCAACGTTCGAAACGCGAGTTTGTTCTTCGGCAATCTCACGTTCCTTCTTCAAGATTTCAGGGTCCAAATCGTCAGCGCTTACCGCTTGCGGACGCATCGCGCAAACTTGCATGCAGATTTGATTGGCGACTTCGTCGTTCGAACCTTCAACTTCAAGAATAACGCCGGTCTTGGCGTCGTGATGGACATAAACGCCGACAGAACCTTCGACGCGAAGGATTCTCGGAAGCTTGAAGACTTCACGAATCTTATTCATGAGATCGTCGAATTGAAGTTGAAGATCACCTTGTGCCAGCAACTCTTCAGGAGTAGCGGCGCCAGGTCCCTCGGCAAGCTGCTTGGCAAGATTTTTCGTCAATTCGACAAATTGGGAATTCGTCGCAACCGGCGCAGATTCGCATTGAATCTCGATCATAGACGTAACGCCGTTCTCGCCTTTGAAGATTTCAATACGGCCTTCTGCAGTCTCACGGTCTGCACGACTACTCATCTTAGCCTTACCAGACTTACGAAGCAAGTCGATAGCCTTTTCTTCATCGCCATCAGCTTCCTGAAGGGCCTTCTTGCATTCCATCATCGGCAATTGGGTCTTATCGCGGAGCGATTTGACCATAGCGGCAGTAATTTCAACCATTAATATATCTCCAAAAATGTGTTTTTATCTCGACTTGATTCAGAACGAGACGTCAAATCTTTAAGTCAAAAAACTGACATTTTCACTTCAACAGATTCTGACAAGCGCAGTTCTCAGCGAGCTGCACAAGCTTGTACAAATCCTCTAACAAAGTGAAACTTATTCAGCGTCGGCAACTGCTTTTTCATCAGCGCCGTCAACTGCAGTTTCGTCGTATTTGTTCGATTCGCTTTCCTTAACGCCTTCAATAACAGCATCGGCAAGATAGGAGATAACGAGATCGATCGAACGAATCGAGTCGTCGTTACCGGGAATCGGAAGGTCGACGTCATCAGGATCAGAGTCCGTATCAATGAGGGCAATAGAAACCACGCCAAGTTTGCGAGCTTCACGAACAGCGTTCTTTTCTTTACGAGGATCAACAACGACCATAGCAACAGGGTAGCGGTCCATGTTGCGCAAACCATTCAAGTTACGGTACATCTTGCGATATTCGCGACTAAGAGAAGCCTGCATTTTCTTCGAATAGGTCGAGAGAAGTTCGCCTTGCATAATCTTTTCGAGTTCTTCAAGACGGCGGAGACGGCTGCGGATCGTCTCAAAGTTCGTCAACGTACCCCCAAGCCAACGCTCGGCGACAAATGGCATACCACAACGAGTTGCTTGCGCTTCGATCGTTTCAGACGCTTGACGTTTGGTGCCGACGAAGAGGACTAAGTTTCCTTCAGAAGCAACTTGCTTCAAGAATTTACGGGCACGGAGAATACCGCGTACCGTTTCACGAACATCAATAATATGGATCAGCTTGCGACGACCGTAAACATACGGACGCATCTTGGGATTCCAAAGGCTGGCGCGGTGTCCAAAGTGAACGCCAGAATCAATCAAAGCTTTAATAGAGAGAGCGGTTTCGGCCATTTTTTCCTTCCTTTATCGTCTTTCGGCACACCGTTACGAAATCTTCTTCACGAAGAAGGAGAAGTCCATACGACGTTTAGACGATAAAACTACAATTTACCCAATTCTACGAGCAAAAAAAGTCGGTAGAACAATAACAAAGCGCGGTAACCGACATTCCACGCTCCTCCCCTGTTCGCGCTCAATCAGAAGCAAACGAACGAACAAAGGACAAACAAAATTCCCTACGATTCTAAACCTTTTTCTGTTCTAGTCAACTGGTAGCCCGCCCTCTTAAGTTAAAAAACCTAGACTAGAACTTTTTACCGTTCTCGCCTAGGTTTGATTACTGGAATTGGAAAGGGACGCAACTCAATCGACTCTATCGCCTTCTTGCGGGGGGCGTATAAAAATCTTTAGATTGCGTAAAACAAGAAACAAATCACGGGCAGACTTCGGGCGGTCATTCGGGTCTTTAGACATCATTTGTTGCAATAAAACGGCGAATTCAGGCGTAACATTTTTGTTACGGGCACGAATCGAAGGAATGGGGTCAGAAATATGTTTTTGCAACAATTCATTTTGATTGACGCCCGTATATGTCGGACGAGAGGCAAGAATTTCAAAAAAAGTACAACCAAGACTGTACAAGTCGGCGCGACCATCAACCTGCTTACCTAAAATCTGCTCAGGGGCCATGTAGCTTGGAGTACCCTGCGGCACGCTTTTGAAGCCTAAAAGTTTGGCAATAGGATTGCCTTTAATCTGCTTCGCCAAAGCAAAGTCAATCAGCTTAACGCCTTGTTCCTCGGAAAATAAAAAGTTATCGGGCTTGACGTCGCGATGAACCCAACCGGCCTCATGGAGAATAGCCAACGCCTCTACCATTTGAGGAAGCATCTCTGGCAAGAAAACACAATAGTTCTCATATTTCCTCTGCATATGCTGTTTTATGTTAGAGGCCGGTATCCATTCCATTACGATATAGGGAGACTTGTTATGCCACCCAAACTCAAAAATATCAACAATACGTTCACTGTGAAGTTTGGAGCCAACTTTATACTCCCACTTCAACATATTCACTTGTTGACGATCACGACTTGCCGTCTGAAATAATGTCTTAATACCAACATAACGCCGAGCACGATCATCATATGCTTGCCAAGTTCGGCTTGTTTGCCCCGTATAAACGACGTTCAACAGTCGGTACTTTCCGATGTGCATTACTTGTGTCGAACTCATGAATGTAATCCTTATATCGTCAAGCAAACAATCACAGTCGCTCTATGTAGTTTCCCTATATTCTGTACACAAAGCCTGTTTCTAATGATCAACAATAAATAAACGGCGTGTTGTTTTCTCGTTCAAAAGAACGTAAACCCCACGCCGTCATAGTATAATCTCAATCAACAAAGCTTGCAACAGCAACGCTCGCATTATGTCCCCCAAATCCAAAACTATTGGAGATTGCACAATTGATTCTTTTTTCTTTTGGCGTCAACGGAGTAAAATCTAAATCAAATCCTTCGTCGGGATTTCCAAGATTCAAAGTGGGCGGCACAATGTTATCGCGAAGCGCTAAAAGTGTAAAAATTATCTCGACGCCTCCGCTCCCCCCTAAAAGATGCCCAATTGAGCTCTTCGTACTAGAGACAGATAGATTTTTAGCTGAATCTCCAAAAACTCGCTTAATTGCCTCCACTTCTGCTGCATCGCCTAAATGCGTGGCCGTTCCGTGGGCGTTAATGTAGTCGACTTCTCCTGCTGAAATTCCTGCTGACCGGAGAGCCGCTTTCATAGCCTCGCCAGCAAAGATTCCCTGGTCGTCCGGTTGAGTGAGATGCAAGGCGTCCGTCGTTACGCCATAACCGATAAACTCTCCAAGAATATCAGCCCCTCGTTTCTTGGCATGTTCTAATTCTTCAAAAACAAGAATTCCAGCGCCTTCGCCTAAGACGAACCCATCACGGTCAACGTCAAAAGGACGACTGGCTTTTTCTGGTTCGTCATTTCGCTCTGAAAGAGCGCGCATCGCTCCAAAACCAGCCAATCCCAACTTGGAAATGGCAGCTTCCGTTCCACCCGTCAAAACAATGTCAACGTCGCCGTCCCTGATTGCTTTATAGGCGTCAATCATCGCATTATTGGCGCTTGCACAGGCAGTAGCAACGCCATACGACGGGCCGTGAATACCATAGCGAATAGCCAAATGGCTGCTAGCGGCATTTAGCATAACCTTCGGAATCGTAAAAGGAGAAATACGTGAAGGTCCGCTGCTCGCAAGTTTTTCGTCCTGCCGTTCAATCTCTCTAAGTCCTCCAACTCCGCAGCCTATTATTGACGCGCAGCGAAAAGGATCTTCACGAGAAAAATCTATACCTGATTGCTCAACAGCATGAATACCAGAAACTAGTGCGAACTGTGCAAAACGTTCAATTTTTTTAACGTCTTTAGGTTCAACATAAGGAAGAGGGCTAAAATCAAGACATTGTCCTGCAATTCTAGACCGATACATCTCTATGCCGGGCATTTCAACCGGGGTTATACCGCTTTCACCCGCAAGCAATCGCTTCCAAACAACTTCCAGTTCGTTCCCCAAAGGCGTAACAAGCCCAACACCAGTAACGACAACACGTTTTTTCATAGCGATAAAACGAAAGAAAAGAAGAAAAACAAAAATAAAGGGATACTCCTTCTATTTCTCAGAAGAGAAGAATAGAAGGAGTAAACACTATCGATAAGACGCTCAAAAAACGAGCGTCTATACTATTTTACGACAATTGCTTGAAAATCTGATCAACCACGCCGTCAACAGTAGTAAAGTTTTGGGAGCTTTCTTCATCAATGTCGATGTCGAATTCTTCTTCGAACGCAATCATCAGTTCGGCAGCGTCCAAAGAGTCTGCGCCCAAGTCGTTAGAAATGTCGCTGGAACCAGTAATGGCGTCCGCTTCACGACCAAGTTGTTCACTGATGATTTTAATAACTTTTTCTTCGACTTCAGCTCTTGTCATTATTTTATTCCTTTCAATGTGTCACACTAATTAAATAGTGTTTCTAACAAAATCCAGCGCTCGAGAAGAAAAATCTCAAAGCCCAAATATCAAAATTAAGTTTACTTTTAACACGGCAACTGCGTCAACAAGATAAACCTTTCGTGAAAAATTTACAGCGACGCTTCGCAAACTAAAAACAAAATCGTCTTTTGTCTTAGCGATAAGACGCCTATCACAAGTTAGAAAATCATACCGCCGTCAACCGTAAGGATTTGTCCAGTAACATAGGAAGAATCCGGACTTGCGAAAAACAACACTGCGTTCGCAATGTCTTCCGGAACTCCAATACGTCCCATGGGAATACGATCTTTCAAAGCTTGAATATAGACGGGGTCCAAAACAGCTGTCATATCAGTGTCTATAAAACCGGGACAAATAGCGTTAGCTGTAATATTCCGGTTGGCAAGCTCTTTCGAAATGGTACGCGTGAAACCGATGACTCCTGCTTTCGAAGCAGAGTAGTTCGCTTGTCCCTTATTGCCAATCAAGCCGCTAATACTAGAGATGTTAATGATACGTCCCCACTTGCTTTTTCGCATAGATTCGACAAAAGCTCGAGTTACATAGAACGTACCGCTTAAATTGACGTTGATGACGTCATTCCACTCTTCGTCGGAAATGCGACGCATCAGCATATCGCGTGTAATTCCAGCATTGTTGACAAGAATGTCAATTTTACCAAAATCAGCTAAAATAGCTTTAGCTGTTTCGTTCACAGCAGCAGAATCCGCAACGTTGCAAATATATGCTTCGGCGTTTCCACCTTCCGCAACAATTTCTGCTACAGAAGCCGTTAGTTTTTCTTGATTAGTTCCAATGCAAGCAACAGAAGCGCCCGCTTTCGCCAACGCTTTTGCCACTCCTAATCCGATACCACGGGTAGCGCCAGTAACTACTGCGTTTTTCCCAGTTAAATCGACTTGAATCATCTTATAAACTCTCGTTTTCAAAAAACAACCAAACCTAGTTGACTAAAACGTTGTCGCCAACATCTCTATCAAAAGATTTACTCTTTAGAGACGTCAATTCAACTTTGCTTTTCGATCAATTCGCTTCATTAAACCTCTCAAAACGCGACCAGGTCCAACTTCATAGAACGAATTAATTCCCTCTGACAAAAGGACTCGCATCGAGTCTTCCCAAAGGACAGAAGAAGAAATTTGACGAATCAAAATGCGCTTAATATCGTCTGGATCCGAGTGGAATTGAGCGTCGACGCCGCTTATATATGGAACCTTTGGAGCTTTAAATTCCATCGTCTCAATAATCGGACGCATCTTTTCAACAGCGGGGTTCATGATAGACGTGTGGAAAGCTCCAGCAACAGCCAGCGGAGCGAGCTTGATAGCGCCAGCGTCGTTTGCAAGGTCAACCAATTTTTCACACGCGCTTTGCGCTCCGGAAACGACATAGTTCTTAGGGCATAAGTAGTTGGCAATTGTCAAGACGCCAGGATCGTCAACTTTTTGACAAAGATCTCTGACAACGTCAACATCCAAACCAATGACGCTAACCATCCCGCTCGGCGTCGCATTCGACACTTCTTGCATTGCTTGACCACGAAGCTGAACCAGTCTCAAACCGTCCTCAAAAGACATTACGCCTGCAAACACTAACGCCGTGTATTCTCCTAGGCTAAGTCCTGTTGTTGCTGAACAATTAGAAAGCGCTTCTGGATCGGAATCCTTCAATCCTTCCAATGCAGCCAGGCTCGTCAAGAAGATTGCAGGTTGACTCTGCTCCGTTGTATCAAGTTCCTCCGGCGGTCCTTCAAAACAGACTTTTGTCAAATCGTAACCAACAACTTCATTCGCCTTCGCATACAACTCGCGAACATTCGCATTAGAGTCATAAAGTTCACGCCCCATACCAACCGTCTGAGCGCCCTGACCAGGGAACAAAATCGCAGTTTTTTCCATTTGGCTTCCTTACAAAGAATCTAGACAGTTGCCGAAAGCAAAAACGTTATCGATCTATAGATCTTTCCTCATATTGTGAAGAAGTTTTTCTATAAAATCAAGTTATTTATCGAAAAAATAATGTTAATAATGAAAACAAATAGCCGGACATGACATTTTTGCAAAAAATGTCAAGATTGCTAGCGCAAAAAAAGGGGAATCATCAACGATTCCCCATTTTCCACACAAATCACCGTCAACGTCTATGTTCAAAAAACGCAACAGTACAAAACTTCACAACGATCACCTATCTTGCGCAATGACTTCACGACGCATATAGTGACCGCAGTTTGTGCATACGGTGTGAGGTTGGATCATCTTATTGCAATCAGGACAAACAACCGTTTGAACGGGCTTTTTAAAATCGTGTGAACGACGGGAGCCGGTACGGGCGTTGCTTTGCCTTCTCTTCGGAACTGCCATTTTTAAACCTACCTAAATTTATCTCGTTAAAACTCAATACCGACAGGCGCTATCGGTCATGCACATAAAATCGCCGAGTTTGTCGCTCACTCAAAATGCGAACGCATACCGCTAATGTATTTCCACACGGCTAAACCGACGAATCGAACGACACACTTGCCCCTGCTGTAACCGTTGCCGCAGTCTCGTTCGAAAAATCTTGAGGTATGATAAACCAAAGGGGCTGTTTCGTCAACTGATGCCCCGTAGATTTCATACAACTTTTTTAACAAAAAAATGGGAGTTTAACGATCATTTCGACTACAAAATTGGAATGATTATAAAATACAGACCAATAAATACGTCTAAAAAGGAAAAAAACGAACAATGAACCATATGCGAACCTTCGATTCTGATCAGCAAGAATCATGATCAAAAAAATCGGTCAAAGCGTCGTCTTCTTCCAACACTTTGACAATATAGCAAAAAATGTCACACCGTCAAGTTTAAAATAACAAAAATCCTTTTTTTGTCATTTTAAAATTCAAGTATGTCACTCCGCCTACTTGTTGACAACGAAAAACTAGAACGTTAAACTTTAGGACGATGTATATGGGAGATGTGTTTTTCTTCCAACGATATTTGGAATTTGGTCAATTTGACTTACAAGGTGAGTCAATAATAGTTTTAACAGGTTATTAGGGAGGATTTTCATGCAACGACGTGACTTTTTTAAAAACGCGGGGCTGCTTGCAGCGACTGGGTTGACTGTCTCTCTCAGTTCTGAATCGTTCGGCGCTGAAGCAAAAGATTTCAACACTGTCAACTATCCTGGAAAAGTCGGCAATGCGAAACCGGGTTGGGGAGACGCACAAGTAGAACATTTCACTTCCTATTACCCTGATTTCTGCGATAAAATCCTTTGGATTCGTAAAGACAATCAGGTGATTGCTGCTTATCGTACTAATCCTAACCAAAAGTACCCCTATATCTATCCGCTTGCCGGTCCAATATCTCGAGTCTCAGTCACAAGCGAATCGGCTCAACCTTGGCCGCATCACCGTTCTGTTTTCATGGGCGCAGACAGGGTTAACGGCGCTAATTACTGGCAAGAAGGCGCTGACCGCGGACAAATTTTTAGTTCCGATCTGAAACTGGCAAAAGCAGAAAAAGACGTCGTTGAGTTTACCGACCTCTGCATCTGGAAACATCCTAAACAAGATCCAATTATCGAAGACTCGCGCAAGTACACCCTCACTTGGAAGAACGATGATTATTACACTCTTGATCTCGACTTTTCTATGAAAATGCTTGCTGACGTCCACATTGAAAAGACGAACCACGGTTTTTTTGGCGTCCGGGTTGAACAGGATCTTTGTCCTCATGGCGGTGGTAATTTGGTTAGCAGTGAAGGAACCAAAGGTGAAGCCGATACTTTCGGAAAACCGGCGAAATGGATGTCCTTCTACGGGAAACGTCGCTTTAATCCTGATATTACGGAAGGCGTCGCCGTTCTTTGCCCTCCCAAAGAGCCCTTCGAAAACTGTCCGTGGTTTACTCGAGACTACGGTAACATCTCCCCGATGCCTTTCCTCTTCAACGACGCTGGATTTAGTTGGAAAATGGGCGATGTGTTGAAGGGCGTCTACCGTATTGTAGTCTTCGCAGGAACGCCAGAAGACGTTGACCTTAACGGTCTTTGGAATGAAATCTACGGGTAATCCCCCTTCTCATAGAACACACGATGTTAGCAACGTCAAAATTCGACGCCTTGACATGGCGCTGAGCCAGGATTTTATTGTCAACGTCGGGTTTTGACGTTTTTTATTTCACTATGACGTCCGTATCTTTAAAATAATGCTGTTTGGAGTTCGATAAGACCTTGAGCAGAGATGAGAAAGTAATTCTTGGAATAGATCCTGGCTTGAACACGACAGGCTACGGAGTTCTTGACATTTCGTCCGGACGCGCCAAACTTTTAGAAGCAGGCGTCATTCGCAGCGCGGGAAAAACTCTTGCCGCTAGGATCAAAGACGTCTATGACGGCGTCGTAGAAGTCATTGAAACTTATCATCCCGACGTTCTCGCTCTTGAACAATTGTATTCTCTTTACAAGCGTCCAGAAACGGCTATTCTTATGGGACATGCGCGCGGAGCTATCTGTCTCGCGGCAGAACAAGCTGGAATAGAAGTGGTCTCCTATGCGGCAACCAAAGTCAAGAAAACAATGACAGGAGCCGGACACGCCCCGAAAGATCAAATTCAACGCGCTGTACAAATGGAATTATCTCTTCCAGTTCTCCCTGAGCCTCCAGATGTGGCAGACGCCATTGCAATTGCCTTTTGTCATTTTACAGAAGCGCGTCAAAAACAAAGGCTTGGAACAATCCTTACCCCCAACTTTACTCCTAAAAAAGCAAAGAATGATTCTCGAAAACTAACCTGATTACTAAAAACAAATTTATAACTCCCAAGCAAAACAATAAATGCCTAAACAAAATCTTGTCGTATGTTTTCGTTCTGAGCCTGTCGAGGATCGGCTAATTGCCCGTATAAACGATGCTTGGTCCTCGTCGCTCAAGATTATCAACGTTGGACAAGCTGACGTAGCCGAAGCCTTATTAGAGGCTGACTATTTTTGTGGACACGCCAAAGTTCCTGTCGACTGGAGTCAAGTTGTAGCCCAAAAGAGGCTTCAATGGATTCAATCCTCAGCTGCCGGTATGGATTGGTGCTTGGTTCCTGAAATAATTGAGTCCGATATAACGATTACGACAGCGGCCGGCGTGCTTTCAGATCAAGTTGCAGAACACGGTCTGGCTCTGATTCTGGGTTGGGGACGCAACTTACGTTCGTTTATATACGATCAGCGAGTTGAAATAGGAAATCCCGATTACAGAAAATTCAAGAGAAAGCCAACTTTTGATCTCATCAGTAAAACGGTTGGAATCGTTGGTTTTGGAGGCGTCGGACGCCGTTTTTCTGAGGTCGTAGCGCCCTTTACCGATAATATTCTTGCCGTTGATCTATTTCCCGAAAACAAACCGTCGCATGTTACTAAGTTATGGAGCGCAGATCGTTTAGACCAGCTCCTTGCGGAATCTGACGTAGTTTTTTTGTCGTTACCGCTCAATTCAGAGACTAGAGGTATGTTCAATGCTGAACGTTTGGCACAAATGAAACGTGGAACTCTTCTTGCAAATCTTGCCCGTGGTCCGCTTGTTGAAGTCAGCCCCTTGATTGAAGCGCTTGAGTCACAACATCTTGGAGGTTTTGTCGCTGACGTTACTTTTCCAGAACCGCTCCCTGCTGATTCGCCGTTGTGGGATTTCGAAAACGTAATTATTACTCCACATATCGCAGGTCAAATCGGTTGGCGTTTTGACGATATCTGCGACATATATTGCGAGAATGTTAGACGTTTTCGAGCGGGCGAGCCTTTAATCAACAACCTATCGCCTCAAGGAAAAGTCTGGGGCTTTCCTTTGAGGGATGGGACGACGCCCTAG
>JAQVHZ010000016.1 GCA_028695965.1 Thermoguttaceae bacterium
ATATGGACGAAGAACGAAAGAAGATGCAAGCGGCGGAAGAAATCGTCGTCGAGCACAAGCTTTCCGACAAGCTCATCGAACTCGATCCGCTCGGCCTTGGTCCCTTCTCGCTTGCAATCGTCCTCGGTATTCTGCTCGGCAAAGTCTACGTTCCGCTCCCCGGGGGCGCAAGCTTTTCGCTCGGCAATACGGGCGGCGCGCTGCTCATGGGCCTTATCCTTGGGCACTACGGCAAAATTGGTCCGATCAGCATGAACATCTCAAAAGAGTTCTTGAACTCCTTCCGCGAATACGGCCTGGTCTTCTTCCTCATTGGCGCGGGCGTTCCCGGCGGCGCCGGATTCGTTCATGACGTCAAAGAGTACGGATTCATTCTGTTTGTCTACGGCGCCATCATGGAAATCATCCCGATGATCCTCGGCTACATCGTCGCGAGCAAAGTCGTCAAGTTGTGCATGCTGAACAACCTCGGCTCCATCACCGGCGGCATGACCTCGACGCCCGCGCTCGGCGCGCTCATCAACGTCGCGAAGACCGACGACGTCGCCTCCGCGTACGCCGCGACTTATCCGGTCGCGCTGGTCCTGGTCGTCCTAGCGTCGCAGTTCTTGGCAATGATGCCTGCGTAACCGCCGACCATTGTCGACCATTGCAATATTAGCGGCTGTGAATATTGACGTTCATAGCCGCTTCTCTTTTTCTTGCGCCCATAGTAGGATTTTCTATAAAAAAGCCGCCCTTTCTATCTTTTTGCGTTTCGTTTCGGTATAATTACTAACGTCCTGTTCTCGACAGCGCCCCTTAAACGAGAAAGCAAAGAGCCCGACAATGTTTACAGCGAATCGATTCTTCTCAGCGTTCCTTGTGCTGACGTTATTATTGCCGACGTCTTTGGCGGCAAAAGCATACGCGTTCGACGACGAGCCAAACGAACTCAATTGGTCGACCCTTGGCAGTACGCTCGCGTCGTTTGGGCATTTCTATAACTATGCAAAAACACACGCCGATTTTCGCGCGAAACTCCTCGCCTGCACGCCGAAAAACGAACTTGGCCGTTCGTCCGCGACGCCCAAAAATATTGCGACCTTCTGGATTACAGGGGGCGCCTTCCCCGCGATGAACGGCTGGGACGTCGCAACGGTCGCCGGGCGCGACGTCGCGTCCTATCCCGGCGGTCACGGGGGCGGCGCGACGCGCGTCGTCGCGATGATTCCAAAGTCGGGCTATTACCGGCTTTGGGCGGAATATTATCACGAACAGGGCTCGACGGCGTCCTTTTACGTCCGCGTTGAAGACCCAAAAGTCGCCGCGCTTACCGGTCCGGGTCAGTCGGTCGTTCAAGACGTCTTCTCCTGGAAATTCGACTTTGCGGAGATGGGGCGCGTCAACGACCCGCTCCCGAATCGGCGCGGCGAGCCGACGGGGTTCCTCTGGGAATCGTCGCCGATGGTCTGGCTGGAAAAAGGCGAGCGCGCCGTTACGATCGCCGGCATGATCCACGACGGTCCCTTTGCGCCGCGCCGGATCGCGTCGGTCGTCTTGACGGAAGAGCCGATCGCCGTCCCGACGCGTCCCACGAAAAAATATCCAAGTCCCTCGCCGCAAGCGCGGTCGATCGCGAAAATCTGGTCGCTGCGGCCCGTTGTCGGGGAGACAAATCCGGAACTGCTCGCGCTGTGGCAAGAGTGGCGCGACGCCTTTTTTGCCGACCTGGCCGACTACAAACTTGAAAGTGTCGAAGGGCGAAGAATGGCTTCGATGACCGCGTTCGATCCCAGCTCCAACTTGATTGGAACCCCGCGCCAAATTCGCGACGAAAAGATAAAGTTCCAAGAGTTCCTCGATTCGTTCCCCAAAGACGCGTTCATGAAGAAAATCGAAGGCGAAGAGTTTAACGTCGTCGACGGCTGGCGAGCCGAAGGGAACGCGGACGCGTCGTCCGGGCAGGTCCTGACCGCCAGTTACGGGGACGGGCTCGCCAAGGCGGAAAGCTCTTTCCATGCGCCGCAAGCAGGGCTTTATTCGTTCTGGTCCCGCGTCTTGGACCTGCCGGGCTACCTATCGGAATTTCACCTAACGATCGAAGGCTCGGACGGCAAGTCGACCGACGCGGTCTTTTGCGCCGACGAAGAAGAGAACAAAAAATCGCCGGGCTTGAAATGGGTCGAAACGAAAGTGGAACTGCCGGCGGGAGAAGTCAAGCTGACGCTCTGGAAAGAACACGGTCCCAGCTTGACGTATCGGCGTTACGACTGCCTGATCGTTACGGACGCCCAAGACTGGAAGCCGGAAGGACAAGGCGAGATTCTCCCAACAAGCGAACGCTCCGGCTTACTCTTCTGGACGGCGAACCTGCGGTCGGGGTTCTCGAGACACTCCGGTCCGAAAGACGGCGAGATGATCGACAAGCCGATCGACGTCGAACTTCCTTATGGCGCGGTAAAATCCTATTCTCTCCTCGTCCGAAACGAAGGGGACGAAGCGCAAACGATCGAACCGAAAATTGAAAACGACCCTGCGAAGCTCCTTTCGCTCCGTCTGCAAGCGTTGACGCTCTCGCCGCAATTCGGCTGGGCGCCCCATCCGCTCTTGGAACGCAAATCGATCACGATCCCGCCCAAACAGACGGTCGGGCTCTGGCTTACCTTCAACGGGGACCTCGATTCTCAAGACGAAACAATCGACGTGAAACTTGGCGCAAAGACGATCCAATTCAACGTCTCGCGCAAGGGCGATTTGCGCTCGGCCCCTGTTCCGTACGTCGGAGGCTGGAGCGCGCCTTACGAACAAGTCTCCTGTTGGGAAACGTTCAAACGGCTCGGGCTCAACACGATCAACAACGTCGTTATTCCGTCTGAAGACGCGAAAAAATACGGCGTCAAGCTCTTCCTCTGGTTGAACGACGCCGACGTCTCCCCCGAACGCGTCGAACAGGTGAAAAAGAGCTTTGAGGAATACGGTTTCACGCGCGGCGACTGGGCGTGGAGCTTTATGGACGAGCCGGGCGCAAGCGCGTCGGACGAATGGGTCGAGCTGGCTAAGAAGTTCAAAGAGACGGCGCCCGACGTCCGCGTCTGGTGCAACCCTGGCGAACTGTGGTCCGCGACCCCCGAAAGCAACTTGAAGATGCTTCCGTACGTCGACTGCTATTGTCCCTACTTCGACCATTTCTCGCAAAACGGAGGCGGAAACGAAGCCTATCAAAAAGAGCTGCGCGGCGAAGGAAGAGAATACGCCATACGCTTGACATACACGACCCCGTGCTTCGGAGAAAAAGCGCTCGGAGCGCCCAACGACATGTTCGCCCCGATGAGAACCGCGCTCCAAAACAACCTGGACGGCTGGATGTTCTACGCGCTGCTCGGAAGATACGAATACTGCAATTCGCCGTGGGACGAAGTCAACGCTTACGTCCCCGACCAGTCGGTCTGTCTCTATCAAGGCGCCGAATTCAGAACGATCTCCACGCGTACGGCCGAGGCGATTCGAGAAGCCGTCGACACGTGGCGCAGTGAGAAAATCAAAGAAAAGGCAAACGCTCAATAGTGTGATTTTTGTTAAAAAGAAACAAAGAAAATAGAGCGCGTCTGCTGCGACGCCCAATGAAAAACGCCGAACGGCTCTTCAAAAGCAGTTCGGCGTTCTCTGTAATCACGTCAGACGCAACAAGCCTTACAGAACTTGGACGTCTTCTTCGATTTTTTCACCAACTTTGAATTGAATCTCATTAGTACCCGATTTAATTTGGGCGGTCAAACCAGAATCATGCGGATCGCCATAGCGCATTTCGACATAACGAGTAATACTCTTGACTTGAACGCTGCCGCCGACTTCCGTCGGTTCTTTAATATGAGTTTAAACTCATATTGCATCTAAATTGCCCCATGATAACTCCTAAGTCCTTTCCAAAAACGAATAGCGACACTTCAGTCTAGGGTCGCGCTTTTGAAAAGAACTTGGCTTTTCCAAACCGGAAGGTTCGAAATATCGGCTCCTATTGTTTGCTGGATTTGATTAAGGTTGCAATATGAGTTTAAAAAACAAACTTACAAGGAAATATTGCAATAAATGTTGCACACAATGTGCGCTATCCTATTCAATGCTACGACTTGCACACATTGATTAACCCAACTTCTACTGCGTTTCTTATCGTTCGGCACAAAGTGTCTATTAAACGCACCTGCAAAAAATGCGTTGGTACGCTTCCGAGTAATCTTGAAAAATTTTCTGAAAATATAAAAGAACTTGAGGTCTTCTTTAACTTTTGTTATAATAGTGCTTGACGGCGTACGAGAACGCCAGATAAAATAATTTTTCCTTGTGCCCCAAAAGGGTTGTTGTTCCATGGAATGCAAATCGTTCCTTGGAACTTAGGTTTACAAAGCCATTCATTATTACCAAGGGAACAAGCTATGTATTCAAGATTGATTAACTTCTTCCAAAACAAATTTAAGCTCCGGTCCGGTTCTAACAAAGCAAGAGATCGACTCTTGAGATTGGAACCCTTGGAGGATCGAAAGCTGTTGACGGCAACGAGCGTTGCCCCTACCGTCGAAACTGGGTTTGTTTACGGTCCCCCTGATTACCAAACTTGGCTCCAACAGCAGAGTTTAAGCGCTCAGGCATTGGAGTCGCCGCCAATCGAAATCAACTTAACCGCAACGCCGGAAATTTTCACTAACTCGCTTCTTTATGCGGCCTCAGTTTCGAATGATTCTGAGAGGCTTGTTCCTCAGGAAGATCTCTACGAAAAATTTCTTTACGAAGACCCAAGCATTGCAGACGAAGGATTTGGCGATTCAATTGAAATCATCGGCGAGACAATCATAGAAGCTGAATCCTCGCAGCTTGATTCTGTAACCTATCTCCCGCAACAAGGAGGCGCTTCGATTCTCGAAGTCGATAATTTTGATTCTCTTCATCCTCTTGCAACAACAAGCGGTTCTGGAGGATCGGGAGGAGGGTCTGGGGGTGTTGACTGGGAGCTCAATGTCGTAACTTCAGTAAATAGCGCCTCTGGCATGAGTATTCCATACGGGAATGTGCTGTTTGAGGGCGCTGGCGTTGGTAGCGGTGGCGCTTCGTTTGACCCTGATGCGATTTGGATCGATTACATGACGATTACAGTGCCTGCATTACCGGACGGTTATAACGCGCCTATCTTCATCACTCGCAGTACTTCTTCAACACCCTCGATGGACTTCTGTATTTACAATAGTTCATATCAAATGGTTGACATTTCCTCTGATTATTTTGAATACAGTGTCTCTGGAGGCACTACGCAATTCTACCTTGTTCCTATCAATGACAATATTTGTTCGGCAGATCTGGTTGTTCAGTTAACTCTCGGACTCCCTTATTTTCCAGGTGTTTCTGGTGGTGGAGACTACAACTTTATTCTCCCCAACTCTTCTGTCATCGCGGGCATCGTCGACGACGATTTGGAGTTCCTTTCCGACGTCGATCTTTCCAACAGCGGCGCCCCCATCACGTCAGTACCGCTAGGGAACACGATTACTAAAAATGCTGACGTGTACGACCTGGATTTCATCTACGGAAAACCAACGGTTGGCACCGTTATTAGAGACGCCTTTGAGGCTACGCAACGTACGAGAGAAGTGAAGTATTCAATCGTATCAGGAAACGAATCCAATTATTTCACAATCGACGAAGCGACCGGACAATTAAGCTGGAACTCTTTACCATCGTTCCAACAATATAATTTCGATTTGGTGATTAAGGTTGCAGATTCAATGTATCCTCAAGTCCACGATATGGCAAATGTCAGCTTTACCGTCGGCTGGGGTAGCTTTGTTCTGCTTGTGGAAACCCCCTGTCTGTCCTCTCCAACTGGTCATGGTTCCTGGAGAATCGAAGCTACTAGCAGTCTGCTTAATTATTGTTGCACTGAATTTTCTTCGTCTATTGAGATCGGCGGAGTGAGTGACTCTTCTTCATGTTTCAGTGAAACAACAACTACACCTCCTGAGAAAAATTTGCTTCCTTTTGTTCTTCACAACTGGGGGTTTTATCCCGCATCGAATCTGAACGCCACCCCTACGAATCCCGATCCGCATACGCAAGGGGAGGTACGTAATGACGATAATCGGAATGCACACGTAGACGTGTATTTATGCAAAACGATAGGTTCTATGGATGCTTTCCTTACGGTAGTAAGAGCGACCCGCAATCGTTATTATAATCCGGGATACTATTACTTACTTTCGGAAAATTGCACGACCGTTGCTGTTAATAAGGCAAACTACTCCGCAGGACTCTCAATCGGCACATCACAAGGATTTATTACTCCCGTCTCGCTCAGTCAAGATCTGATGGACGTTTCTCTTAACCAAGGAGGGGTACAAGGAACTTACACTTTTGATAGCGCTAACGATTACTAATTGGGGAAACTTTTTTGTATCCCCTATAATTTTGCTATTTCTAGGAGTTTTGTTGCTGTACTATGGACAAGCAAGCATCTAACCAGTAAAGAGCTTGTAGATATGCTATTAATTTTCTTTCCGAATGGCGTCGACCATTTCTCGTGATCAACGCCATTCAGAAGAGATTTTTGGATTCTTTCCCTGGCGCTTTGGAACGATATGTCAGTCATTCATATTGCAACCGAATTGGCTCGTGATAATTGCTAAATCCTTACCAATACACGAAAAGTGTTCTTGCGTTGTTACTCTGTATTCCCAAATCGGAAGGTTCAAAAATGTCAATGTGTGTTGTTTACTAGATTGATTCAGGTTGCAATATCAATTTGCATATCAAAACGGCAGATTAACCGTCCCTTGGCGCTGGTATTATGAGAAGGGAAATAGATTTGGTTCATCCTCTTCATCCAACTAATAGTAAAACGAAACGTTAGGATAGGCAAGCAATATGGTTCCTATTGGAGGCTCGAATGAACAATTACTTTCAGTGTATTATTTTGTGCATATGATTATCTATCACCCCTCGTCATCGAGGTTTTGATATACATATGAGTCATGATTATCGTACAGAAATTATCAAAACGCTCTCTAATAAAAAGTTTGAGAGTTCAGAAAAATAGAGTCGACCAGCATTTATAGTTTTTGAAATGCAATTCCTCTTCTCCTCGCCGCACAGTTACCTAGACTATACAAGCGGAGCCGCAATTTCTACTCGAGCAACGCTTCATGCATTAGTTCAACAAGGCTGGAACGTCGATGTTTTTTGCGGAACATACTTTGACGACCCTACAGTTAACGAGCGTTCGTTGATTAACACATTGAGACGGCTCAACTCCAAGATAAAAGTAAGAGAATGTCGCCTGAACGTCGACGCGCGCGCCTGTTCTTTTCGTCTCTTGGAGTTCAATGACTCAGGAATAAACGCCTCTTTTTTACTCGCTAGCGATTCCTTTCAGACGTCAAAATGGCGTTCTCCTATGAACTCGATTTCTAACCGTCTTTTCTTTCACCTGCTAAATCAAAAGCTTAACTCGTTGCGTCCGGACGTCTTTGCGACTTATGGTGGAGATCCACGACTAATCCGCTCGGCTAAAAGGACAAAAGCTAACGGAGGCGCAACTGTTTTTTTACTGCACAACCTGTCATATGCTCGACGCGAGCTGTTCCTTCCATTTGACGCCATTGTCGTCCCTTCGGAGTACGCTCGTAGATATTACCGAGAGAAACTAAATGTAGAGCCGGTTGTCATTCCTCCATTGATTGAAGAAAATTCTGTCCTTGTTGAGCATAATACCCGCAATTTTCTTACGTTCGTCAATCCAAGCATTGGAAAAGGTCTCTATTGGTTTGTTGGGCTTGCAAAGGCTTTACTTCAGCAAAGACCAGATATTCCTATCCTTGTTGTCGAGGCACGGTTGAAATGGAAAACATTTCTTGCGTCGCAAGGAGATCTCAATTTACCTAACGTCAGCGTTCTGCCAAACGTCGACGACCCGCGTAAATTCTATTCGCAAACAAAACTGGTCATTATGCCGTCAATTTGCGAAGAATCATTTGGACGCATTGTAGTCGAAGCGTTATTGAATGATATTCCAGTTATAGCCTCCGATAGAGGAGCGCTTGCCGAAGTTATTCACGATTCGCGCTTAAAACTCCCCATACCTAAGCGCTTTACACCACAAAACAAAACTCTTCCAACTCAAGAAGAATTGGTTCCTTGGCTCACCGCAATCCTCAATATTTGGAACGACCCAGAATTAGCGCTCGACGTCACAACAAAGGCGCGTCAGCACATTGAAGTATATTCGCAACGGAATGTTGAAAGTAAACTGGCGTTTTTTAAAACGTTAGCGGCAAAAAAAGCGCATGATGAAACACTGGAGAGCTAAATTTAACGCTATTACCGTTTCTTTGTTTCCGCTCAATCTTTTCCGCTCAATCTTCCCTATAACTAGTTATTGATTACAGAGTTCGAGAGTATAGACAACGTCTCCCTTGTCGAAACACCCCATACAGCTAAATGCATGGGCGTTCAATATGCTAGGCTGAGTCGCCCTTCTCAAACCGCTTATTATTTTTTCTTCTATCCTTTTGTACTGCTAATAGTAACCTTCAATGTAGAAAATTCACATTACGATCAGAATCAATCTGCAAACAATACGCGCTGTTATTATTTCGAAGCATCTCGGTTTAGAAAAGAACGCTTTTGCTTTATTCAAAAGAGCAACTCAATATTGAAGGCATACTATTTGCTAATCAATAAAGGCTGAGCTACTTTGCTCGCCAACTTGTTTGTAAAATTGAGTTACAAAAATTCTAAAATTGAGCCAAGATTGAAATTAGCGTCAATAAAAGGCGTCGACGCCCAACGAGCGCCAACGCCTTAAATTAATGTTAGAGGCGTCTTTCATGCGTTACATAGCAACGGGCGCAACGCCCGAGCTTTGCCGAACCGGAATGCGAACGGCTTCGCCGACGTCGACGGCCAAGTCGTTTTTACCTTTGACAACTTCAACTTCCAAAGGAGTTGTTTCAATGATCGAGAATTTCGTATCGACCACGTCGAACTCTTCGTAGGTTGCTCCCGAGTCTTGGTATTCCTTATATTTCCTTGCAGACTCTTCGTCGATAGGGGACGGAGGCGGAGGGGTTCCTTCGCCAACCGTCTTGGAGACGGAAACCTTGTATTTTCCAACAGGCGCGCCCTTGTATTGACCGTGCGTAACGAGCGTGGCGACGCCTTTGGCGTCAGTTACGCCCCCGCACGTCCAGGCTGTCGAAGGGTCGAGCGATTTGAGGTTGACCGTCGCGTCTGCCAACGGGGAGCCGCCTTGAATAACAGTCAAGGTTGTCGGCTGTAAGTCGGGCATACCGTCAGGCGTCTTTTGACCGCATCCCAAGGAAGCGAGAGCCAATAGAGCGCAGAAAGATAGAGCGAGTACTTTTTTCATATTGAAATCAGCCTTGTGTTTTATGTTTAACAAAAATAAGCTTTACCGTCGTCTGCTTTTAGCGTTTGCTCTTGTCGCCAAAAGCAGACGACTATTCTGAGAGACGCTTCCTACGATTAGTTCAGTGTAGCCGTTTCGCCGCCCATCGGCGTGCCCATCGCGCCCCAGACGCCGTACGGGCTCTTGCCTGTGCATCGGGTGCTTTTTGCGGTAAGGTCGCCGCAGTCGATCGTTTCCGAAACAAATCTAACGGAACCGTCGAGCAAGCCAACGTTGACGCCGCCGCTATGGTAGCTGTTCGGCGGATAAATAGCGCCCCAGAAGCCGTTAACCGTCGCTTGGCAGCTTGGAGCGTTCGGGGGCAGAACAGTGTGGAAACCATTCCACGGACGACCGTCTTGGTAGAAATTACCGCGCCACGTGTCGCAACTCGTACGCAACTTGTTGGGGTCGTTGGGGTCGCGGGCGTTGTTTAAACAGACGCTCGGATTGCAGTCAAGGTCGTCGGTGTAGAAACCGCTGACAGTAGCGGAACCGCCTTTGACGTTGTAGGAGTAGTATCCCTCCGGCGCGCTTGCGGTTTCACTAATCGCGACGGTGTTGGAAGTGCCGTCGGTGCATGCCGCCATCGTTTTCCAAAATTCTTGGTGGAACAAACCGCGCATATGACATTTTTTGGTCGGCACGTTTATGTAGTTTGGATGGTTGTACGGGGCGTCCAGTTTACTTGTGCCGTCGCCGAGAGAGTAAACGATGTTGACGCGCGCGTTGTCGGCGTGTACCGAAGGCGTTGTGGCCATTGGTTCTGACGGACAGAGGACGGTGGTCAGACGGTTGCCGACTTTATAAATATCGCTTTGGAAGAACCCGCCGTTCCACGTCCCGATATTACCCGCGAACTCTTGCCTATCAAGCTCCATAATGACGTCGTAGCGAGCTTGCGCTTCCATATAGGGAAGGAGCGGAATAGTAACGCTAAACGGGGCGTAATTATTCCAGCCGCGGGAGAGAAAGCGCGCCATAGTCGGCAGACTGTTGTTGACGTCGTGGTAGTTTTGCAACGCAAGACCAACTTGTTTCATTTGGTTCGTGCATTGCATACGGCGAGCCGCTTCTCGTGCCGCTTGAACGGCAGGGAGAAGAAGACCGATCAGGATACCGATGATCGCAATAACGACCAGCAGTTCGACAAGGGTGAAGCCTTGTCGTTTTTTACAAGTAGTAACCATGTTTTAATCCTTCGCTACTAAGAGCTGTTCTATAAAAGTTTATAAACTATAACAGGCGTTCCTCTGCTGCTCCAAAGTAACTTGGAGCATTTTACGGACGCCAAACAAACGTGATTTAAGTCTGATAATAACTAAACATACCGGAGCTAAGCGATTTCCGCAAACTCAATATAAAAAAATAGATCGCGGCGCCGCACTCAAACCCCATAGTAATTATAACCTCAATTTTCATCTAAAGCAATAGGAAATCGACAAATAATAAGTATCAATAAACAGCTCTGTGCAAAAGTCTGTGTGTAAGCCTCTCAAAAAGTGTAAGCCTCTCAAAAAGAAGAACGCCGGACAACTTCTCAAAAGCCGTTCGGCGTTCTTGTAGACGCTTCAGACGCGCCAGGTCTTACAGAACTGGAACGTCTTCTTCGATTTTTTCGCCAACTTTGAATTGAATCTCATTAGTACCCGATTTAATTTGGGCGGTCAAACCAGAAGCGTTCGGATCGCCGTAGACTGTTTTGACGTAGCGAGTGATACTCTTCACTTTAATACTGCCGCCGACTTCGGTCGGTTCTTCAGCTTCGGACACTTCTTTGGTAACCATGCCTTGGTAATCGCCGGCGGGAACGCCTTTCCAGTTGCCGTCGGTCATCATCTCTACTTTGCCTTGCGCGTCGGTCGTTCCAGCGCAGTTCCACGAACGGCCGCCGCCTTGCTGCGCAAGACGCAAAACGACCGTGGCGTCCGGAACGGGTTCGCCGTCGTCGTAGGTTACCGTAATCGTCGTTGGGTAAAGATCCGGAAGATCGGCGGGCTTTTTCGGTCCCTTGTTGCAGCCGAGCGTCAAGGCGCACGCGCAAGCTAAAACGAGAATAAGGGTTTGTTTCATCGTATGATTCCTATTTGGTATTTGGGAGAGTGGGACGCCTACGCGGCTCTTACGTTGCCGCGCCGCTTGGCGTTTAGGAATTCCAACTATTCAATTGTCCAGAATTCCATTTTTTGACAGGGCGTTATACGAAAAGACGCCGAAGCGCTTCGGCGTCTGAATCTGTTCAACGTCGTAACCGCTTCGTCTATCGCGTTTCAACACGCTGCGAAACGGTTTTGATTACGACGCGCACGCCGCGCGAGGCGGCGTGTTTGAATTCATGAAATCGAGGTTGATCACAGGCTGCCGATCGTTTCGCCGCCCTGGGCGGACCCCATAGCGCCCCAGACGCCGTACGGGCTCCTTCCGGAGGTAACGGCGTACGAATAGGCGTCGCCGCAGTCGACCGTTTCGGAGACGAAGCGAACGGAACCGTCAAGCATCGCCGCATTGACGCCACCAGAGTGATTCGATTGAGCGGTAGCAGTACCCCAAACGTTGTCGCCACCATAGGAGCAGACAGGCGCGTTCGGAGGAAGCGTGGTCGTCAGACCTTGGCACAAAACTTGGCCGTCAGCCCAACGTTGACCGCGCCACTGAGCGGAAATGCCGTCTTGCGTGGCTTCGGTGCCGTTTTTGATCGCCAAGCACGGACCAGGACGCGAGTTCCCGTCGTACATCGAGGAAACGTGGAACATATTGCCCTTGATGAGGCGCCCGCCCATGCCGCTGGCGGAGACGCATTCAGAGAAGATGACCGTGTTGGAGGTGCCGTCGACGACAGCCGACATATTCGGGAATTCGCCGATCTTGAAGACGCCGCGGTGCGAAGTCTTCGCAACAGGCGAACCTTCGTCGTCCGGATGGCGGCTGTTGTTCCACATGGAGTCGCCGCGCGAGCTTAAATAGTTGCAGCGACCTGAGTAGTGACCGTCGGTCGAAGGTTGTTTTGCGTTGCCGTCAGACGGGCAAAGGAACGCCGGAACAACGGCGGTCATAGCCGGGAACAGGCTCCTGAAGTCGCCGTTCCAAGGGTGAATCAGCTACGGATTGCGAGACGGCTCCGTATAAGCGATGAGTTCCGTATAAACGGCGTTTTGTTCGACGAACGGAAGCAAGAAGACGACGGTGCCAAAAGGACCAGATTTCGTGCCGTTGTGAATGACTCCGCTTTTGCCCAAGAAGGCGCGCGCGGCAGGAAGACCGTTGTTGACGTCGTGGTAGTTTTGAACCGCGAGCCCCATCTGCTTCAAATTGTTCGTGCATTCCATGCGTCGCGCCGCTTCACGAGCTGCTTGAACGGCAGGGAGAAGAAGACCGATCAAGATACCGATGATCGCGATAACGACCAGCAGTTCGACAAGGGTGAAGCCTTGGCGATTTTTACGAGTAGTAACCATGTTTTAATCCTTCGCTGCTAAGAGCAGTTCTATAAAAGTTTATAAACTATAACAGGCGTTCCGCTTCTGCTCCAAAAGTAACTTGGAGCAGTTCATGAACGCCAAGCTAACGTTATTTAAGTCTTATAATAACTAAATATACAAGGACAAAGCGATTTACTAAGACGCAACTGCCGCTAAAAACAAACGGAGTCGCTACGCTCTGACACAGATACAATTATAACCTCAATTCTCATTTACAACAATAGGAAATCGGCAAATATTAAGTATCTAAAAACACTCCGTACAAATGTTAATAGACAAAAACGTTATTTAGCGAATTATTACGCCTACTCCCCCAACGCGCGCCGCAGTTTTTCCCGAAATATTCGCGTCTTTTCCTGCGCCTCTGGGCTCGGGGTCCACTCTTTCGAGCGTTCCAAACGCTCTTGAGTCAGTTTTGGCAGCTCCGCGACGAACGCTTCTTCATTCTCGACGGGCGACGGCGCTTCCAACTCGCCCGTCCCGCCCGGGGACGTCGCGCTCGGCATAGCGCCGACGTCGAAGAGCGTCCCAGTCGTCCGATCGCGATCAGCGCGAATTTTGCTCGAGGGCGCCGCTGAATCTTGAACTGGAGCGTTCGAAAAGGAAGTCGGCGCGGCGTCGGACTCCGCAACAACGCGCGCGTCTGCCGCCGGTTCGTCTTCGGCGAGACTTTCCCCTAAATCCCCGATAATTTCAGTTCGATTTGTCTGCGCGCTTGTCGTTCCGCCTCCGGCAATTTTGACGCTTGCCGGTTTCCCCTTTGGACTCGCTCCCCAGGCGAGCAAGACGGCGAGCGCTTCGCTTTCGGCAGGTCCGGCGTCATTTGGCGCGCGGACGACCGCGTCGAATTCCGACGTCAGCGCGGCGAGCGTTTTGCCCCAGCGTTCCTCTTTTGCGTTTGCCGCTGCGGTCTCGAGCGCTGAGCGCTTCGACTCGATTCGCCCGCGCAACGCGCCGGTAAGATTAGAATCGAAAAAGAGTTCAAAAGTTCCCGCCTCGCGCGTCGTTTTCTTAACAAAGTCGACGAAGTCGGCGTTATTTTCATTGGCTAAAAGCGCGGCGTTCCTCTCGGTAAGAGCGCCAAGTTCGTCAAGTTCGGCGCGTAACGAGTCGAGCCGTTCGAGAAAACCTTCGCGCGCGCGCAAATCCGCTTCCTCGTCGAACGGGGAAACTCCGGGTCTGGCGGCCAAATTCTCGACCGCTTCCTCAACGAGCGCGCGGCGCGCGGCTTCAAACGCATCGAGTCTTGTGCCAAATTCCCAGCTCAGCGCCAGAATTTCAAGCGCCCGACGTTCCGAACGAACGCGGTCCGTAAATTCTTCGAGTAGTCGAGAAGCCTCTTTTTGCGCGGCGCCGCGTACTTTTTCATTGCTTGCTCGCGACGCTTTTCCAATCTCCCCAAACAGCCTTTCTTTACTATCTTTACTTTTTTTCCAATAAGAAGATAGAGGATCGAGGCGAAATACAAGCAGGTAAGACGCCGCGTCGCGGCCGGAGATCCGTTCGTCGACCGACCCGCGAACGAGCGCCGCGTTACGGGCGAGCTCGAGCGTTTGTTCGGTCCGCGCCGCCGCGCCGTCGTTTGACGACTCGACGTAATGCGCAATTTCCCGGGCTAATCGCGCAAGACTCTCGGGGTCTTGTTCTTCAATCGCCGTTGCCGCAAGCGCGTCAAGGCGTTCGAGCGTCGCGCAGAGCGCGTCGAGCGAGGCGCCTAACGACGCGTACGTTTGCGATTCCGGCTCATGAACTGGAAGACGCTGGACCTCTAGATCGGCAGGTTTGCTCCGTTCGACACGGGGCGCGTCGACAACCGTTGGAATTTCAACCTGCTCGTCGCGGCAGCGAATCGCCGCGACCCCGAACAGTGAAGCGCATAGCAGCACGCAAAGAGCGTTCCAGGCCCGTTCGACGCGTCGGCTCCGAGCGAGCGCCGCCGCGTCCGACGGACGTCCGAGGATCGCAAAGGCGCGTTCGAAGGGGTCGAGCTGCGGAATCAGCGTTTCAAGGGCGCTTTGCGCGCGGTCGAGCGTCAGCTGGCGCAGTTCAACAGAACCGCTGAACAATTCTTCCGTCTCCAAACTGACCGCGCCGGAAAGAAGACCTGACAGGTTCGGAAAACATCGTTCGAGCCGGAGCCCCGTCAGAAACAGACTCGGTTTCCTGGTCTTTTGGCAAAATCGCCAAAATAGATAAATTGCAAAAGAACCAAACGCCAAAATGAACAAGATAGGCAGTTTAAGCAAGTAAAAAACTGCCAACAGCGCGGCAATAGCCGTCAGCCGACGCGCGCGCTCCCAACGCGCAGCGCGCAGCGCGGCGCCGCGATATGCGGTAAGGGCGGCGGTTATCGGTTTGTTCGACGTCATGTTGATTTTTGGCGCTGGCGCCCGTTAATATTTTACTCTGAACGTTTGGAGCGTAGGGTCTTCTGGTCTCCAGTTTCCCTCGAAATAATATACAGCTATATTATACGCGCGTACAGGGCAAGCAGAACAAACCTTGAAAAATATCGGCAATTTTCCTATTATAACAGTTATAACAAAAAAGACTCTTTTTTCGAATAAAAAGCGCCGATATATCCAATATGGCTATGACTGCGCCCAGGAAGGCGCGCGGGAGCCGCCGAAATTTCATCGTTCGCGATATTGCCGACTAGAAAATTCAGAGGATTGAATATGACTCGTTTCGACGATTCGTTTTCTTGCAAAAGACGCTCGCATTCACACTTGTCTTCAAGGGTTTCCGCGCTTTGCCGCGCGAGCGCTTTTGCGTTCAGCGCAGCAATAGGTCTTGCGGCGGGCGCTTGGAGCTCCAGCGCTTTTTCGGCGACTTACGGATACGGTTCTTCTCCTTCTTCAGTTTCTGCGGCGGCAAAATCTCCCTATCTCGCGGCGCAGCGTCAACAAGCGCAATATCAGCAGCAAGTTCAGGCGCAACAGCACGCTCAAGCGCAGCAACGCGTCCAAGCGCAGCAATACGCCCAGGCGCGGCAGGCTCAAGCGCAACAAGCTCAGCGCCCGCAAGCGTCGCCGAACTTCTTTTCGGGTCTATGGGGCGGAAATTCGTCGTCGAGCCAACAGGCGTCCGGCGGTAAGCAGCGCCTTGCCGCGCCGAGTCTGGCGCGACCCTCGGAACCGCAGCGCAATAACGTGTTTGGGCTGCAGCCTCGGTTCCAGCGCTCGCCGCAGCAATTCGCGTCGCAGCAGCGTCAACCCGCTCAAGCGCAGCGTCCGTTAGCGGCGCTCGCCCTAAACCGTTCGAACGCCGCTCCTCAATCCGGGCGGCAAGGGACGGCGCCGAGCGCCGAGTCGTTAGCTCAGGCGTCGACCGACCTGACCGAAGGGCGCGAGCTCTTGACGCGCATTCCTTGGGACGCGCTCTCGCCCAAGGCGAAAGAAAAGATCCAACATCTTGCGGCGTCTCCCACAATCTACCGGCGTCTCCCCATGGCGGGAGGACGCTGCAATCCCGAATTGTTCGACTTTTTCCTCTCGCACCCGAACGGAGTCGTCGAATTATGGCGCGCAATGGGATACGAAGATATCGAAATGCTCGCCGAGGCTCCTAATCTCTATTCGGTAAAAGAGCGCAAGGGCTCTTACGGCAAAGTCCAGATACTGTACCAAGATACCGAACTGACGCTCGCGTACTGCGCGGGCTCCTATCGCGGTCCGGCGTTCTGGCGGCCGATGAACGGCGAAATGTTTTTGGTTCTGCAAACGCGCTACACTGAAGACGCGAACAAAACCCCGTTCGTCGTCTGCCGACTCGACGCCTTTGCCGACTTGCGGGAACCTGGCGCCGAACTCTTAGCGCGCGCGTTCAGCGCCGCGATCGGCAAAATTGCCGACTCGAATTTCGAACAAACGCTCGCGTTTATCGACAGCGTTTCGCAATCGATAGAAACAAATCCGGAAGAATTCCAACAAGTCGTGTTGAGCTTGCAGGGTCTTTCGCCGGAAGCGCGCGGTATCTTAGCGGCTAAAGCCGCGCGCGTCGGCGGTCAAGCGGACGCGCGCCGACGCGGTCAGGTCGTCGAGTATCAGCTCCTGCCGAAGATGAATTTGCCGACGTCGACGTACGCGAGAATCCTCGCGAGAGGAAATCAACCGGTCGCGCCGAGAGCAAGCGCTCCCGCGCCCGATTCCGAGCTGCCGAGCGCGTTCTCTGCGGATTCCGGCTCGTTGGCGTCGAGCGGCGCGCCTTCGCGAAGCGCCTCGTTGGGTCGGTCGATCAAGTTCAACCGCAATTCAATATTGCCAAGCGACGATTTCTCGCTCGCCGACTCTGAAGACGATTTCGAATCGTCGATCGAATGGGACGACGAGCCTTCCGCGACCAAAGTCTACGCGTCGAAGGGTCCGCCGATGGCGTCGGGATCGTCCCTTGCGAGAGTCGGCGCCAAGCCGTCGACGCATTCTGCGGCGATGAGCCTGCTCGACGAACAAGAAAGCCGACTCGCGCCGAGCTATAGCCGACCCCGTCTGGACACGTTGAAGACCGTCGACGAGGACGACGACGAGGACGACGACGAGGATTTCAACTTGGCTGCCGACGACGTCGCGATCGCGATCGACGACGAAGACGACTTAGCGCTGGACGACGAAGAGCTCGCGCTAGACGATTCGTTTGACGTAGGAGATTCGAGCGACCTTGTCGCGATGCCCGCGGCGCTCTCCACAGAGGTCGGCAAGCCGAACGCGTTGGCAAACGACGCGCCTGCTGAAGCCGTCGCCGCCGCGCCGCTCGTTAGTACCGAAGAAGACGAATTCGACAATTCCGACTTGATCTTCCTCGATTTCCCCGAGGAAATGGAATTCGAAGAAGATTTCGAAGAAAACGCGGCGGAATTATCGACGCCCGAAACGGCGAACGACGAGCCGCTCGTTATCGATTTCGAAGAACTTGGGGACGAAGAAGCGTCCGTTTCCAACGCTCTTGCCGACGACGAGCCCTTTGTTGTCGTCGCGCGTGAAAATGCCGCCGACGCCGAAAAAACCGAAGCGGAATTTACCGCGCCGAGCGCAAGCAAAGCTAACCAAGAGACCGTCGACAAGGCGTCAAAGTCGGGAGAATCCTTCGAGATTCGCAACCAGAAATCGGGCTGGACTCCCGTTGTGGGCAATAGCAAACCGCGCGCGCCAAAAAAAGTTGAAAAAGTCGCAATGAACGTCGAGCCGCGCGCGAACGCGCGGGCTAAGAGCGACGCCTCCTCCTCATGGAGCGGCGCAAGCGACGAGCGGGCGCCAAGCGCTCTTCCTTCGAAATTCGTTACGCGCCATTATACGCGCGCCGAGGTTGACGAGAAGGTTCTGGGAGAAGCGAAGACGTTGGCGACCTTCGACGCCGACTGGGAAGAACCGGAACGCGTTACGCCGATTAATTCCTCCGACTCGCCCACTGTTAAAAAGCCGAGTAAAGATTGAGACCTTTCGTAAGTTACAAGCGCGTAAACGCGGCGTTCTAAGCGCCGCGTTTTTTCTTTTAGCGCCGACTCCTTTCTTTAAAAACTTGATTTCTATTTTTTCTGCCGCTATAATAGCTTGAAGTCGTTTGAAGAACGTTTGCAGCGCGCGGACGTTCCTCGTTTCCATCACAGCGTCTCCTACTGAAAAGAGTTTCCATGTCCTATCCCTATATTTTTCGTCGGCTCCGATTTTTTGCCGCTGCGTTTGCGTTCCTTGCCTTGACGTCTTTTGCCACTGCGGCCGACTACTACGTTGACGCGACGCGCGGGGACGACCTTGCCGCCGGAACGTCCCCCTCAACCGCGTGGAAAACGCTCGAGCGCGTCTCGACTGCCCCTGAACTTGCCCCGGGCGACGTCGTCAAATTCAAATGCGGCGAGTATTGGCGCGAGGGATTCAGTCCTCAATCAGGGGAGCCGGATAAGCCGATTCTGTACACAAGTTACGGTCAGGGCGCCAAGCCGAGTTTCTGGCGCTCGATCGCGCTCGATAAGGAAGAATACTGGCTAAGCGTCGGCGAAAATCTTTGGGCGACGCGTCCGACGACCGTTCGAACAGTTGGCGACGCCGGCGCCTTCCTTGGCGGCGGAGACTGGAGCTTGCATCAAGAGTCCGGCGCAAAGGTCAAGCAGACGATTAAGCGCTCGAAGACCGGCGAAAAAACGTACGTGTTCGATTGCGAGAGCTGCGGCGTGAGCGCGAATCATATCCAATGGTGCAAAGGCTCGTTTCCCGTCGAAAAAGGCAAAAGCTACCGATTGTCGTTCGACGTTCGTTCGACGAAGCCGGTCGTCTTTCACGCGAAGGTTATGAAGAACGGAGCGCCGTGGACCCAATATGCGTCCGTCGTTCTCGGTCAATTCAAAGCGGACGCGGAATTCTCGCGTCAATCGGCAGTTTTCAAGACGACCGCCGACGCCGGCGACGCGCGCGTTACCGTCTATCTTGGCGGGCTGCCCGAAGACGTAACGATCGAGATTGCAAATGTTGAAGCGGAAGAAGTCGCCGTCGACTCGTTCGACTTCGGAACCGACGTCGGCAACATTATCCTTGACGGCTCCAAAGCCGCGTTCAAGCGCTGGACCCTTGACGATCTGAAAGCGCAAGACGATTTCTGCTTCGAAAAGTCCGAAGGACGCGTCTGGTTCTATTCGAAAGAGAACCCTGCGAAAGTCTATAAGTCGCTCGAAGCGGCGACGATGCGCCATATCGTCGATCACTCGAACGTTCACGACGTCGTCTTCGACGGAATCGACCTGCGTTACGGCGCTGCGCACGGGTTCGGCGGTACTAACAGCAAGCGGATGATTATCCGGAACTGCGATATAAGCTGGATCGGGGGCGGGGATCAGTACGGTCAAGGGGGCTCCGGCCGCCGCGTTCGGTACGGAAACGGCGTGGAATTCTGGTCGGACGCGGAAGACAATCTCGTCGAGAACTGCAGGTTCTGGGAAGTTTACGACGCTGCGATCACGAACCAAGGGGCTGGCGAGAATGTCGAGCGAAATATTACTTACCGGAACAATCTCATCTGGAACTGCGAATATTCCTTCGAATATTGGAACCGAGACGAGAAGTCGATTACGGAAAATATTCTGTTTATCGACAACGTCTGCCTGAACGCCGGATACGGCTGGGGCCATGTTCAGCGCCCCGACAAAAACGGCCGCTGCGTGATGTTTTACAGCAACACGGCGCAAACGAAGAATTTCGTCCTGAAAGGAAACGTCTTTGCAAACGCGACCGAAAGCCTCGTTCGGTCCGACGTCGACTGGACGCCCGAACAGCCAATCTTTACGGAAAACACCTATTGGCAAGACGATAAGGAGCTTCCGTACGTCCGCTGGCGCGGAGAAAACTACTTAGAAAAGGGCTTCGACGCCTGGCGTGAACAAGAAGGGCAGGAAAAAGGCGCTAAAATTAAGAAGATCGACGTCGACGCGCTCATTCCGGCGCTCTAATCGACGCCTGAACGCATAACAAGAGCGCCGCGTTCTTTCTCTCCGCGGCGCTCAATTCGTTCAGTCGTTGTGCGTCATTGATTCCACGCTCACCTTTTGCGTGTCGAGCTGGTAGGTCGCGCGCGTGAACTCGGCGAGCGTCTCGCGCTGAGCGCCTTGAAATTTCTGGCGGTAGATCGCCGCTTTGTTCGAGTTCGAGCCCGAAAGAACAACGAGATTCTTTTTCGACGCGTAACTGAGCGAATCGCACAGTCCTGTAATATCCTTCTGCTTGAACAGGACGTTCTTTCGAACCGTCAATTCGACGTCCTGCCCTTCTTCAGCGCCGACATTTTTAAAGACGCGCATATACGCTTCGTCTCCTTCGATATAGGAGGCGCCTTCCGGACGACGATCGGGCGAGTTCACGTCAAGAGCCGCGTCTGGATCGGCGACCGTCGCAAAGACCGCGTGGACGCCGTTGGCGATCGAGCCCTCTTGGTTCGTAACAGAGCCGACCACGTCCCCTTGGAACCGCGCGTGAACCTTTGTCCATTGCGGTTCCTTCGGCGCTGAGCTTGGCTCTTGCGCGCTCGGCTCAGACGCGTTTGGGGCAAGGGAGCTCGTCGAGCCTCCGCTCGACGGGATAGTCGCGCGCAGTTCGCCGCCCCCTGTTGCGACAAACTCGCCGGAGGCGACGCTGTAGCTCAGATTCTTCACGAACGCGCGATAGAACGCTTCGCGCCGATCGACGGCGTCCGGCTTCGGAGGCGCAAGGACTTCAATATTGACCAACCGCCCCGGCGCGCCAACGCAATCGATCGTGCTGACGTCAAGCTTCTCTTTGTTGTTAATATCAAAATCAAAGATCGAGAGCGGGTTCTTCAGCGTCAACGCGACTTCCGGACTCGAAAGACGTTGTTTGTCCTGAGCGACGACGACGTATTTGTCGTTTTGAGAAAGGAAGCGCAATTTCAGCCCGTCAAACTGCATCGAGTCGGACCAGTCGACGATAATCGGGGCGTCCGAAATGAACTGGCCAAAATCGGAATGTTGGCTAGCCTTGACGTCGACAGGCGCCGTCATCTTCAAAACGCCCTGCCCTAGAACTTGAAAGAAGTTCTGTTGGACGTCGATCGTAACGTCGTGCCCGTTGAGCGCGAGTTTTTCGGTCCTGAAAGCCGCCGGCTTGCTCGGAGCGCCGAGCAGCCGTAATTTAATCGCGTCCTTCTTCATCGGATTATCGATCTGCACGGCGTCCGCGCGTATTTCCATCGTGTCGAGCTCGGACTCCGGTTCTTTTTCGAATAACGAGACGTCGCCGAAGAGAGTAAGCTGCGTCGCCTCGACATCCGGCCCGTTCCTGCCCTCGCGAAAACGCAGCAGACATCGAATTTCCAACTTGTTGGCGCCAATTTGAAAGACGGTGGGGTCGTCGGCGTTCGTCAGTTGGCTCAGCGCGGACGCCTCGCCCGTTTTCTCGTCGACGAATTTGCCGAGCGCGCCTTCGCCTGAGTTCAGAGCTCCTTGCTCCTCCTGGATCGACTCGAATCTAACGGCGACCGAATCGGCAATATTCGCCTTAACGCGCTGCGAATCTAAGGCGACGTTCTTTCGGAAGTCGACGAGAATCGGCTTCATCTCTTCCAACGCTTTCACCGAGAAGCTGGGCGGGCGCGCCTCTTTTTCTGCGTCCGGTCGATTTTGTTCCGGCGTCTGACCTAACCTGCACCAGAAATCTCCTTCTTCGGCAAAGAAAGAACCCATGCCGTCCGCGACAAAAGAGACGGCGCCTGAGGACGTTACCTTCAAATACCCGTCGCGTTCCGGAGTAGGCGCGGCAAAGAGCCCTTCTTCCCAAGTCGCCATAACCGGCTGGATCGCACCGTCTTCGTCGAGAATATTCGCTTGCAGGCGTCCGCGCTGTCCGGCGACGACGCTTTCGATTTCGCCAAGCGCGTTTAGTTGGGTCTGAATATGTTTGGACGTAAAATCCAAATCGCTCTTGGGGGTCGACTGCGTGATTCGAACAAGCCCTTCTTCGCTCGACGCCAGATCGACGACGTGGTCGAGCATATCGTAGCGAATCTCGTCCGCTTCGAGCTGCATATTCGTTTGGAAATCGCGCGCAATAACGGGGCCGTCTTCTCCGCGCAGCGCGCGCACGGTCGTCGGGACGAGACGCTGGAGCGCTCCGGTAACGCGCTTGCGCGCAAGGGCGTCGCGGACTTCTTCATGCTGTTCCACGAACTCCGAGAGGTTTGCGTCCTGTAAGTAGAAGTAGAGCGTGTCGCAGAAAAGCTGATTTGTGCGGTACCCGTCTCGGTATCCGACGATTTCGACGTCTCTGTTAAACCGGACGCACCATCCCCCGACGACGTTGCTGTTGGTCGAGAAATAGAGGCCGCCTTTACACCGCGCTTCGACATAGACGTTCTCGACGCTCTCCTCGTCCAAAAGCTCGCCGTCTTGACTTTGCGCCGCGTCTTCTTCAGAAACAGAATCGGAATCCGATTCATCCACGGCGCCCATAATCGTCTTAAAGGAGTCGCCGTAGAACTTCAAACAGCCGTCTAATTCATTGAGGTGTATGCCTTTAAGCGAGACGCCAAGACCGAGGTTGCCTTTGGCGGCAAGTTCGTCGATTTTGGCATGAGGATCGTCGGGATTGCCAGACGCCGCAGCGACGTTTTTCTCCTGCGCAAAACTTTTTTTGGAATTGGACGAAAGGGGCAGCGGCGTCTCCAGGTCGATCGTAAGCCCCTTCCCCGCGCCGGAATTCGGCCCGATATGAAAAGAGACGTCAAAGTTCGTGTGGATCTGGGTCGCGTTGAAGACGACGTCCCGCGTTCGGAACAGGACGTCCGCGTCGCCAATCTTCGCGCGCAGGACGACTTCGCCGCGCATTCTGCCGAAATCGAATTTAGAAACGTCGTACGCCGCCGCCGCGCTGGACGCCTGTTTGACGATATCGACGATCGGATCCACAAAAGTCAGCTCGATTTTTTCAACCGATTCGAAAACGAGCGCGTGCTCAACCCATTCTTCTTCGGAGACGCCGGGAGCCCGCTCGTCAAGAAAGACGATCGAACAAGCGTTCAAGCCGACGGTCTTCTGGTCGGGCGAAAGTTCCGCCTCGCCTTTGAAGAGAAAAAAAGTCTTTCTGTCGTTCGGTATGAAGAGGCTGGCGGAGGTGCGGCGCCAGTCGTTCGGATCGGGGAAGAGCGGAAGCAGCTCCGGGGCTCTGCTCTCGATGAGATCTTTGCCGTCGCTGGGACGTTCATAAGCGTTGCGCGTCCCTGGCTCCGGCTTGTAGTATTCGACAAACGCCCAGTTGTATACAAGCGCAAGAACGCTCATGGTCGCCAAAGAGACAAAGATAATTGTTAAATGGCGGGACGACATAAAACCTCCTTGAGCGTTCGACGTTCACACAACCGTAGAACTATAACCTTTTCCAGGTAAAAATCAAGCGAGAAAAAGAGACGTCAAGGAAAGCGCAAGAAGGAAGCCAAGAAATAAAAAGAGCGTCCGATGGGAGTCGAACCCACAATTGGAGCTTGGGAAGCTACCGTGTTGCCGCTACACTACGGACGCATAAAAAACCATGCTTGCCTAAGCAAAGCGCTCGGTCGATTATAACAAAAGTTTCCCCAAATTCAAGCGTCTTTTGACGATTTCTCCAGTTTTCTCTTAAAAAGGGTCCCGCTTGTTAGATTATCGACATTAGGTACAATAGAGTGTTGAGAAAGTCAACGCGTCCCGCGTTTATATAAACCCGCTAAACCATACGTCAATAGGACGTTATGTTCAATGTTCAACGCTAAAAGCCTGCCGGTTCCCAGCATACAACGCCTGCCAAGTTACCTGCGCTTACTCGAAGAAGCGAAGGCCAAGGGCAAGCACGTCGTTTCCTGCACGCATATTGCCGAGGAACTTGGCCAGCTGAGCGTTCAGGTGCGCAAAGATCTCGCCATCACCGGCGTGTCGGGGCGGCCTAAGGTCGGCTACAACATTGACGAGCTCATTAATGCAATTCGGGACTTTCTCGGTTGGAACCAGCAAACCAACGCGTTTCTTGTCGGCGTCGGTAATTTGGGCTCCGCCATTCTGAACTACGACGGATTCGTAACGCACGGCCTCAATATCGTCGGAGTCTTCGACTCTAACCCCGCGCTGCGCGGCAAGACGGTCAAAGGGCATACGGTCGTCCCGTTCGACGATATGCTCGAATACGTCGAGACGCTGAAAGAGAACGACGTGTTCGTTAAATTGGGCGTAATTACCGTGCCCGCGAGCGCGGCGCAAGAAGTCGCCGACAAGCTCGTCCAGATTGGAGTCCGCGCCGTATGGAACTACGCGCCGACCGTCCTGGAACTGCCGGAGAGCGTTATTTGTGAAAACGTCAAATTGTCAGAAAGCTTTGCCGTCCTAACGAACAGAATGCGCAATCAGGATCGGAGATAAAAAGGCAAGCTCTCCATTGCGCAAAATTCGCGTTTCGTCAATTAACGAGAACCGTCTAAAAGAACGGTTCTCGTTTTTTATGGCGACGCCGCTAAGTTTATTTCTACTATGAGGGGATTCGGACGACAAGATCGCCCAACTTGGCGCCGCTGCTTTGCGCTATGAAATCGCATTTCGCCTTAAAGAGAAAGACGATTTTCTTAGGCGTAATCTCTGTCGGGCCAAAGCCGAGCGTTTCGTAATTCGCAAGCCCTTTGGCAATCACCAAATCGGCGTTGGCAAATTTCTCATTGAATTCCGGAGAAGTCAGGTTAAAAAGGACGCCCAGACCGTCGCCGCCGTTTCCAATAACGGGAACCAAGTCGGTAATGCCTGCCTCTTCGGCGTCTTCAAGAAGCGCGTCGTTAAGGATTGGCTCGCCGCGCACCGCGACCGTAACGTCTTTGTTGAATTCTGGAGAGATCAACATTTCAATGAGCAACCTGTCGTACACGATCTCGCCGGCATTGTCCGTGATGTAGAAAATCGTCTGCGCCTCGTCGATCGCTTCGCGCAATTCGTCCATCGAACCGACAAGAGTCTGGTCGATCGCTTTGTGAATCGCGTCGCTGATCATTTTTTCATCGATGGAACCAAGCGCAAAATCGATCGAATTGCCCGCGATCGCCAAACGCACCGTCGTTTCAAATTTGTCGTCGGATTCTTCGATCCAGCGACGCACTTTCTCGAGTTGTCCGAGCGCCAGCTGGTTGAATCGCCTCTTTTCTTTATAGTACGGATCAGGGTCGTCGGCGACTTCCCGCACAATGCGATGAATGATCGTGCCAAGGGTCGGAGGGTCGGAATCAAGCCCGGACTCCAGGGTAACGCGCATCGTTTGTTCGAGAATCTCCTTCTGCAAGTCGACGTCGGGCGTGGCAAATCGCGCCGCGTCCAAAGACTGACGGAGAATACAGAGCATGCAATCGAGCGACTGCGCCATAAAAGACCTTTCTAACGAAAAAAGTTATCGGTATCGTAATATGCCAGAATTGTAATCGGAAGAGGTTTTTTTTCAAGCGCTGACCAAGAAATGCCAAACGCTCCGCGCGAAAGTTCGCGCGGAGCGCTCAGAAGAAGGTTTTCGCCATTAGAGGCAAGTATGGCTCAATTCGATCGACTGAGCCGATGCGTCAACTCTCAGTTGCAAGTCGGATCGGCGGGAGCGGCTGGCGCGCATGGAGCGGCTGGCGCGCAAGGATCGACTACGGCAGGAGCGCAGCCGAGCGCGGCGCGGAAGCGACCGACTCCGGCGCAAGGATCGCAAACGGGAGCGCAAGGAACGCAAACGTTGACTTGAACCGGGACTTGGTAGGTAACAACGCGCGGTACGCGGCGGTTGACCATGTAAGGAACTTGCTTGCAGACAAGTTTGTACGTGGTAACGTTACGCGTGTAATTGACCGGCCTCATGACCGTCGAGTAGACGGTGCGCGTGCAGGTTTGCGGGACGCAGCGAGCGACGCGATAGTTGATCGTTTGAGGAACGACTTCGCAGACGACTCGGGCGACCTTGCAGTTGACCGTGCGGACGCGTTGTTCCGGGACCATACGGCAGACGTTGTACGTGCAGGTCTTCGTTTCAGGAACGATTTGGCACTGCTTTCTCATGACCGTGCGGGTGCATTGTTGCGGGACCATACGGCAGACGTTGTACGTGCAGACCTTGGTTTCCGGGACGCAGCGCGCAACGGTGTACGTGCAGGTTCGGACGCGTTGTTCGGGAACCATGCGGCAGACGTTGTAGACGCAGGTCTTCGTTTCAGGAACGATTTGGCACTGCTTTCTCATGACCGTGCAGGTGAACTGCTGCGGGACCATGCGGCAGACGTTGTACGTGCAAACCTTCGTTTCCGGGACGCAGCGCGCGACTTTGCAGGTAACCGTTTTGTAGGTCGTGCAAGGAACCATGCGCGTGCAGGTGATTTCCTTCATGCAGGTCTGGGGAACCCAAACTTTACGCGTGCAGGTTCGCGGCGGGGTTTGAACCGCGCAAATTTTCGTAGTAACGCGGCCGCAGGGATTGCAAGGATCGCAACTGGCGACGCGGCGGTAAACGACTCGACCAGGAACGGTGTACGTTTGTTCTTGCCAGCAACCGGATTGAACGGGAACTTGCTTCGTGTACGTTTGCGGAACCATCGTCGTGCAAGGAACTTGTTTGACGACGTCTTCATAGCAAATGCGGTTGACGGTGTAGGTGCGCGTCTTCTGTTCGACGCACGGAACCAACTTGGTGTAGGTAACTTGCTGCGGGACTTGGGTCCAAACGCGGCGATTAACCGTGTAAGTGCGCGTCTTCTGTTCGGTAACCGGAACCATCACGGTGTACGGAATTTCCTTTTGGCGTTGTTCGTAAACCATGCGGTTGACGGTGTAGGTGCGCGTCTTCTGTTCCGTAACCGGAACCATCTTAGTGTACGTAATCTGTTGCGGGACTTCTGTCCAAACGCGGCGATTAACCGTGTAGGTGCGCGTCTTCTGTTCCGTAACCGGAACCATCACGGTGTACGGAACTTGCTTTTGGCGCTGTTCGTAAACCATGCGGTTGACGGTGTAAGTGCGCGTCTTCTGTTCGACGCGCGGAACCATCTTGGTATACGTAATCTGTTGCGGAACTTGGGTCCAAACGCGACGGTTAACCGTGTACGCGCGCGTCTTCTGTTCGGTAACCGGAACCATCACAGTGTACGGAACTTGCTTTTGAACATTTTCCCAAACAGTCCGGCGAACCGTGCGGTTGACTGTCTTTTGGCAGTTTTCCCAAACCATACGGTTGACAGTGTAGGTAACTTCACGTGCTTGACGTTCGGGGACGTACCTCGTGAACGTACACTGGCGTGTAACCGGAACGCGTTCAACTTCGGTACGATAGCAGGTAACTTGCTGATTTTCGAAGACGACCTTGCGGCAATTCTTCATAACGACGTTGCTTTGGGTCGTAAACGCCGTCGCGCAAGGTCGGCAACTCGTGTACGAGCACGCGCCGCAATAGGCCGCTTGCGCTTGTTCAAGCGAAAAGGCCATGACCGCCGCGACCGCTAAGAACGCCGCCCCAATAAATTTTTTCATTTCATCCTCCAAAAACTCTAACGGACGAACCGCCTCCTTACTCATATCGTAAACGCGTTGTTTAACGACGCCGAAGCGCCCATATCTGACTTTCCGGAAACGCTGTGCTTTTGCGTTTCGCCTCAGGGGAGGACTACGGACCGCTCGCCGCGCGGCTTACCGCCGCGACGCGTCTCATGGCGTCCAATATGATGAAACGTCTAGAGTATGGGCCTAAACGTTTCTCCTCTTATCGGCGTCTAATCTTTTCGCGCTTGATTCTTTTTTCGTATTCCACGAAATCTTGTTAAAATAATTAAAAATTTCCGGATACACAAAACCCGCGCGTTTACGTAAGGCGAAGACGTCAAAACCTGTCTTCTTCATATAACCGCCGCCAGGGCGCGCGTCACTCGGCGGAGAACTCCATAATGAACGCGCCAAAGCAAACAATCTCGGTCGCGGGAGAACTCCCACGGCGACCGTATTATAACAATTTTGTTAAAATGGGACAGATACGCAAGAACAAATTAAATAAAAACAGCAAGACAAAAAAACAAAAAAATTTACGCTTGTACCAATTATATCGTCTGTTTTTCGAACTATCGACAAGTTCTTTGCACAAAAACGATTATTCCATTTGTAAAGAAAATTCAATTTGTTCGTCTTGCATCGCGCGCGTCTTTCCTTTATACTCTGTCAGACGCTCGAAGGTCGGCGGCGCGCCGACCGGAATATCGAGCAAAGAACGGAAAGGAGCAGCCTCTATGCGGATGATCGCGATCATGAATCAAAAAGGGGGCGTCGGTAAGACGACGACGTCCGTCAATCTTAGTTCGGCTCTTGCCGCGTCCGGAAAAAAAGTCTTATTGATCGATCTCGACCCGCAAGCGCACGCCTCTCTGCATCTCGGTCTGACGTTCGAAAAGGAATTTATGTCCGTGTACGACGTGCTCGTTGGCAACGAGAGTTTGGAGTCGGTCCGGCACGTCGTCTCGGAAAATTTGTGGCTCGTGCCCGCGCATCTCGATTTGGCGTCCGCCGATTTCGAATTGGCAAGCGTGCTCGGCCGCGAACTCATCTTGCGCGATAAAATTGCCGACGACACGATGGAGTTCGATTATATCATTATCGACTGTCCGCCCTCGCTCGGCGTTCTGACGCTGAACGCGCTCGCCGCCGTTGAAGAAGTCTTCATTCCCCTCCAGCCGCACTTCCTGGCGCTGCACGGCTTGAGCAAGCTTCTCCAAACGATCGACCTTGTGTCCCGGCGCTTGAATCCTCAGCTTTACGTCTCCGGCGTCGTTTTATGCATGTACGAACGCACGACGCTCTCGAGCGACGTCAAGCACGACGTCGACGCGTTTTTCAGCGAGCATGAAGGGCGCCCGAAGTCGTGGAGCAACGTGAAAGTCTTTGACACAATGATCCGGAAGAACGTCCGTCTTGCCGAAGCGCCGAGTTACGGCCAGTCGATTTTTCAGTACGACCCGAAGTCAAACGGCGCGGAAGACTACCTCGCTTTTGCCGAGGAAGTCATAAAAATGTGAATCTATCCCCTGAAAAATAAGGGAACCGCGCGAAAATATTCTTTACGTTAACAATCAAGGAAAGAACAAATGTCAGACGTCATTGCGAAAAAGCCCTCTCCTGAAATTCTCGAACTCTTTGACAATCCCTATCCAGGTCGAGATTTTCTCATCACTCACGTCTGTCCGGAATTCACGTCCTTGTGTCCGAAAACCGGTCAGCCCGACTACGGCACGATTACGTTCGAATATATCGCGGACAAACTCTGCGTCGAACTGAAAAGCTTGAAATTCTATCTGCAGGCGTACCGCAACGAAGGCGTCTTCTACGAAAGACTCACGAACCAGATTCTCGACGATATGGTCGCCGCGATGAAGCCAAGATACATCAAAGTTACCGCAGACTTTACCCCGCGCGGAGGACTCCATTCGAAGATCGTCGCTCAATATGTCGCGCCAGAATGGAGCGGCGAGGGCGGATGCGGCTGTGGATGCGGAGGCGAATGAACGCGAGCCGCGTCCCGGCGTCAATAAAAAAAGCTTGACTTACGGCCATAAGCTGCAAGTCAAGCTTTTTTAATTCGCTCAGGGGCGTTTGTCAACTCGTTCAGTCGCGCGGATCTGTCTCCTGGATGAACTGATGTTCCGGGTCGGCGCCGCCGCTTTTCACGTTGCCCATAAAGAGCTCTTTCACGTAGAGCGACTCTTCTTTTGGCGTCTCCGGCAGTCGGAAGCTGTCTCCCTTTTGCAGGATGACGCGCGTGTCTTGGAGCGAGCCGAGCGGCTCCGTTCCAGCGACTTGCGCGGGGAACCAGTACCCTTCTTTGGCGTCGTCGACAAGATAGAATTCCGCCCAGCAGTGCCCGGGCACGCGGACCAATCGCGCGGGGATATCGGACGCGCGGCACATGGCGATGAAGAGCGCGCATTGGTCTTCGCAGTCCCCTTCGCGCGCTTTTAACGCGGCAAGCGCGCCGCGCATCGGCTTGTTGACGAGGATCTCCTTATATTGGACGTTATCGCGAACATATTTGAAGATCGCGTCGACTTTGTTCCAATCCCCATCGACGTCGCCAACAACCTGTTTCGCCAAGGTTCTTATCGTTTTCGAGGTCGACTCCATATATTGCCCGCTCTTTAAGTAACGGCGAATTTCCGTCGACGGGCGCTTGGGAATCTCGTAGATTTCCGGTTCCAACGGGGGCATGAGCGGATACCGGACAACTTCAAAGAGCGCCGTCGCCTGCACGCCTTGACCCGCCCTCAGTTCGCGCATCTTAAAGACTAATTGCCGCGCGCCCCCTTCTTTCAGGTCCCGGTAATCGACTTTCGCCACGCTCGGAAATTCCTCTTCGAGCGTTCTGACTTTTTGTTCCGGGAAATCCATCGGGACGGGCGCGGTTCCAATGACGTTCGAGCACGTGCCGTTCGCGGCGGCGCGAAAGATCATGCCGGCCCGATATTTATGAGACGTCGCCTTGCCAAAGACGGGACCGCGTTTGCCGCTGGCCGCAGCCGCGGTTCCGGCGGCGCTTTCGGCGGCGGGCGCCGGCGCTGTTTCTGCAGGTTCTTCTTGGTCGACGCTCAAATCGTCAAGCGCGCTGGAAACGTCGTTCGTCGGCGTCGGCGGCGTCGGCGTCGGTTTCGTCTGAGCTTGAGGCTGACGAGCCGGCGCGGTTCCCGTGTTGGTCCTCGGTTTGCGCCGAATAACCGCGCTCGGTTTATCCGACTCGTCGGAATCTTTTTCGCCGGGTTTCACGTCGAACGCGTCGGCTTCGTCGTCGTCGACTTTTGGCGCGCCGCTCTGTTTTTCCGCGGCGTCGCGCATCTTTCCGAAACTAATCTGCGCGCAGGCGTCGTGAGCGGCAAAGACCGCCGCGGCAAAGACCGCTACAAACGCAAGCTTCGCGGTAAGGCTGCTTCGAGCAAATGTCATTTATTTTTTCTCCCTAATGGCAGTTCGGGACGCTTGATTTTCCAAAAAGAGCGCGCTGCTCAGAGCTTGCGCAACGACGCCTCGTTATCGATTTCGTCTAAATTGACTCGCTCTCTTAGCGAAAACGATTATTTACCGAATATAGCGTTGGCGCCAACTGCTCCTCGCTATTTTTTGACGGTCAATATTGACGGCGGCAAGAGTTTTTAGTATGATGACCTCCCCATATTTCTCTATTCTAGCGCTTTTTTACAATCAATGTTTAAAAGTTGCAAAAAAATAGCGGAACGGGTCGACTTTTTCGATTATTTGGCATAATACATAATGTAATTACATGATATAATACGCAGTATAATAGGCAATGTGTAAGCGGTCGCGATTTTCCCGCACGACGTCTGCGTAACAATATTTCGGTTCACATTCAACGCCCACGCGGCAATTCAGCGCTAAGGAACGAACTCATGAAAAAGTACTTTGTCGACGACACGATATATTTCGTCAGAACTAAAGGCTCAGGACCAATCTTGCTCTTTGCTCACGGGTTCCCGCTTGACGGACGGCTGTTCGAGCCCGTGATCGACAAGCTGGCGTCGAAATTCTATTGCGTCGTTCCCGACCTCCGCGGCTTGGGACAGACCTCGCTTGGCGCCAACGGGCGTAATTCTCACGGCGTTCCGCGCGTTAAGATGGGGCGTTTTGCTGACGACCTCGCGATCCTCGGCTCAGAAGTGGCGTGCGAACGAGGCTGCAAAGGCGCGAAAGTCTTCGTGTGCGGCCTGTCGATGGGCGGATATATCATGCTCGAATTTGTCCGGCGACGTCCGCAATTGTTCGCCGGCGGGATCTTCTGCTGCTCTAACGCCAACGCCGACACAGACGGAAACGCTTTGTCGCGGACATATCTCGCCGATACGATCGATTCCTACGCCATTCGGACGCTTGCCGACAATATGGTTCCGAGCCTCACCGCGCGCGAGACGCCAAAAGACAATCCCGACGTCGTCGCTACTCTGCGCGCGATCATCACCTCTCAAAAGCCGCAAGGCGTCGCCGCGGCGCTGAGAGGCATGGCGGTTCGGCGCGACCTCACGGATAAACTCTCGAAGATCGAGGCGCCGATCCTTGTCCTTGGCGGCGAATCGGACGTTATCTCGCCTGTCGAACTGCTCGATTCGATCGCCGACGCTATTCCGAACAGCTCGCGCGCGACGATACCGGGCTCCGGACACGTGCCGCCCCTCGAAAATCCTGACGCGTTCGCCGACGCCATTCTCGAGTGGTACGGTCGAACTTTTGAATGAATTTAGAATAATAATCAACTCGCCGCGCCAGACGCTCCAGAAGCGTCTCGCGCGGATTTTGTCATTATAGAGCCGGCGTCGTTGCGCCCGGCAGCCGAAAGGAAGTCGTTTTGAATTTGTCTGACGCCGATCCAACCCCTTCTCAAGATCCCATCCCCCTATTTTCCGCAGAGACTGCGCCCGCGTCTGAACCGTCGCCAACTCCGGAACCTAAAGAACAACAAGAGCCTCAAGAGCAGCCCCAATCGACCATAACTCTTGCGCCGGCGATTAAGGGCGGCGCGCCTAAACGCAAGCGCTCCGACGCCGCCGCGATGGCAAAAGCGCAAAAGGAAATCTCGGTCAGCGAATTCTTCGCAAAGAACAGACATCTGCTCGGCTTCGACAACCCGCGCAAAGCGCTCCTTACCACCGTCAAAGAAGCGGTCGACAACTCGCTGGACGCCTGCGAAGAAGCGGGCGTCCTTCCGGAAATCTGGATCAAAATCGATCGCGTCGGCGACAATCGTTACCGGGTCGCCGTGCAAGACTGCGGCCCCGGCATCGAACCGAAACAAATTCCGCTCATCTACGGCAAACTGCTCTACGGCTCGAAGTTCCACCGGCTCCGCATGAGCCGCGGACAACAAGGCATCGGAATCAGCGCGGCGGGTATGTACGGCCTGCTCACGACCGGCAAGCCGCTCGAAGTCCTCTCGAAGACGTCGATTCGCCGACCGGTCATGTATTTCGTCGTGCGCATCGATTCGAAAACGAACGAGCCGGAAGTGCTGAACGGCAACGGCGCGGGCGAAGCGATTCCAGCCAACGCCGACGGGCGCCAGTACCTCGTCGACCATGAGTTCGAATGGGAAGACGTTACGAGCGGAACGCGCGTAACGATCGAGCTGGAGGCCAGATACCAGCGCGGACGAGGAAGCGTCGACGAATATCTCGAACAGACTGCGCTCGTCAATCCGCACGCGACCTTCCATTATACTGATCCCGACGGCAACACGTTCGATTACGAAGCGACCGTCGACGAGCTGCCGCCGGAACCGGTCGAAATCCAGCCGCATCCTTATGGGGTGGAGCTTGGCAAGTTGATCGTCATGCTGCGCGACACGCCTTATTTGACGATGAATAAATTCCTCACGGAATCGTTCTGCCGCGTCTCAAACTCCATTTCGACCACGATTTGCGACAAAGCGGGAATCGGCAAGCGGACCAATCCGCAGTCGCTTGACCGCGAAGACGCCGCTAAGCTCTTCGAAGCGATCGCCACAACGAAAATACCCGCGCCGTCAAGCGACTGCGTCGTCCCGATCGGAGAACAAAACATCCTCGCCGGATTGCGCAAAATTGTGCCGGGCGAATTCTTTACGGCGGCGACGCGCCCTCCGGCAGTCTATCGCGGCTATCCGTTCCAGATCGAAGTCGGTCTTGCCTACGGGGGCGGTCCTTCAACCTACAAGGTAACGCGCGAAACGCTCCACGAGTACCTGAACGAAAGCGACTCGCGAACGATTCGTCAGTTCCTCACCGCGTCGTTCGACGGAATCGGCGCCGACAACGCCGACAAGATTATCAAAGCGGCGCATATCCGCCCGCGCGTCTCACCGAAAAAATTGACCCCAAGAGAATTCGAGAACTTGCTCAAAGCGCTGCAGACATTGAATCTGTCGGAGAGCCAAACGACTACGGTCTATCGTTACGCCAACCGCGTGCCGCTCCAGTTCCAGGCGGGCGCGTGCGCGATCACGCAGACGATCATGCAGATGAACTGGCGTTCGTACGGGCTCCAACAGACGCGCGGTCAACTCCCGCGCGGTCAGCTGACGATCATCGCGCACTTCGCGAGCGTCTGGGCGCCCTACACGAGCGAATCGAAAGAAGCGATCGCCGCCTATCCGGAAATTCAAAAGGAATTGCGGCTCGCGCTCCAAACGGCGGGCCGAAAATTAGGGCTCTTCTTGAAACGCCGCGAACGCGTCAAGCAAGAGAGTTCGCGCCGCGCCGTCTTCATGCGCTACCTGCCGGAAATCGCCGACGCGATCGCCGAAATTAACACCGGAGAGTTCTCGGAAAAACTGACGGCTGAAAAAATAGCAAAACGTGAAGCGAAACTTGGAATCACGCTGACCGACGAGGAAAAAGCGACCAAAATCCAGCGCAGTCAGAGCAAAAATGAAATCTATGTGAAGCTGCTTGAACTCGCCAATAAACGCACCGCGCTTGCCGACGCGCGGTACGACGACAGCGGTAATAAAATCGATCCGGACGAAGAAGGCGACGGTCTAGAATCCGACGCCGCGGTTGTGATTGTCGAGCAATAAGCGGTAATGGGCGCTTTTTTCGGTCTTGTCCGAAGGACGCAAATTGCTCGCCGCTCGAAGCGTATAAGCGCGACGAAAAAATGAATTTTGTCAAAAATTCCCACTTGTTAGAACGAAATATGGCGCTATACTGGGAGCGCGTTAACCCGATAGTGTAACGGTAACACCAGGGATTTTGGTTCCCTTATTCAAGGTTCGAATCCTTGTCGGGTTGTCCGTAAAAGCGTTTGTAATTCACCCATACAAACGCTTTTTTTCTTTCTTGCGCGCTACCTCCTGTCCATAACGCAAAGCCGCCGCGTCTTATGAGGCGCGGCGGCTTCTTAATTGGCTTGACAAAGGCCTGTCTTAGATTAAGGCGGTCGTTTCGTCGAACCCGTGAATGAGGTTGAAGTTCTGTACGGCGGCGCCGGAAGCGCCTTTGATTAAGTTGTCGATCACGGAGATCGTCATAACGCGCGAACCGACGACCCGAACGGTCAGATGGCAGCGGTTCGTGTAAATCACGTCTTTCGTAGAGGGCGGCGCGTCGACTACATGAACGAAGGGCTCGCCCGCGTAGAACTCGCGCAGATACGCCAGCAGCTCCTCTTCGGTCGCAGGTTTCAAGGGCTTCAAGTAGGTCGTGGTGAGGATGCCGCGATCCATCGGGGTAAGGTGCGGCGTGAAGATAATTTTCGTCGGCTTGCCGCTCGCGGTCGTAAGAACCTCTTCAATTTCCGGCGTATGTCGGTGCGCGCCGACTGCGTATGCGGATATCGCTTCGTTGCATTCGGGATAGAGCGTCTTCATGCTGGGCTTGCGTCCGGCGCCGGAAATTCCGCTCTTGGAATCGATAATGATATCGTCCGGAGCGATGAACTCCCCCTTGAGCAGCGGCGCCAGGGGCAGAATCGCCGACGTCGGATAGCAGCCGGGGTTGGCGACGAGCGCGGCTTTTTTAATCTCGTCGCGGAAGAGCTCGGGCAAGCCGTACGGCGTCGTCGGCAAGCGATCCGGATCCTGGTGCGTAACGTTGTACCACTTATTGAAGACCGCCGCGTCGTTGAAACGATAGTCGGCGCCGAAGTCGATCACTTTCATGCCCAAGTCGAGGAGTTCCGGCGCGACTGCAGCGGTCGCCGTATGCGGCAGGCAGCTGAAGACTGTGTCGACGCCGCGCGCTTTCAGCTCTTGCGGACTGAGATTTTCACAACAAATGGAGTACTGTCCAGTCAACGACGGGTGGATTTCACTGATGCAGCTTGTGTTTTCTCGACTGGTAACGGCGACGACTTCCGCCGCAGGATGCCGACTCAGCAACTTGAGCAGTTCAAGCGCCGTGTATCCGGTCGCGCCAAGGATTGCGATTTTAATTGTGTTTGTCATTCTTAATAATATCGTTATTCTTCGTATAAAAACCGCCGCGTCCGCGCATTGAATAAAGCGTGGACTCTTCGGCGGTCATGTAATATTTGTTCCAACAAGCGCGTCCTAGAGACGCCGCCTCGATGAGCGCGGCTCAAATTCTTCCGCTTTCGAGCTGCCAATCGCGCATTTCAATAATGATTTCGTCGAGCGAACGCTTCGGGTTCCAATCGATCAGGCGCCGCGCTTTATCGAGCGCGGGGACTCGGCGCTGCATATCGTCGAAATTCGGCCCGTACGCTTCGTCGTAGCTGACAAACTCGATCGTTGATTCCGAATTGCACAATTCGACGACCCGTTTGGCAAGGTCGTAGATGGAAATCTCATGATCGCTGCCTAAATTGACGACTTCGCCTGCCGCCTCTTTCGACGCGGCGATATTCGCAAGCCCTTCGACAATATCAAAAACAGACGAGAAACAACGCGACTGCTTGCCGTCGCCGTAGACTTTGAGCGTTTCTCCTTTCAGCGCGGCGGTAACAAATCGCGGCAGGACCATGCCGTAACTGCCGGTCTGACGCGGTCCGACGACGTTGAAGAGCCGTACGATATAGGTCGGCAGCGCGGTCTGCTCGTTCATTGCTAAGAGGTAGAACTCGTCCAGGAGTTTTGCGATCGCATAAGCCCAGCGGTTTTTGCAGCTCGGCCCGAGAATAACGTCCATGTCTTCGCGGAACGGGACCGCTTCCGACTTGCCGTAGGTTTCGCTCGTCGAGGTGAGCAGGACGGGCTTGCGGTATTTCGCGCAAAGGTCGACGATCGTTTCTGTCGGACGCACGATCCTTCGAATCGATTCGACGGGCTGAGAAACGATCAACTTGACGCCGACGGAACTCGCTAAATGGAAGACGCAGTCTGCTCCGCGAATTTCGCGTTCCATCAAGACGGCGTCGGCGGCGTCGGAAATATACGCGCGAAAATTGGGATTGTCGTCGAGGGACGCGACGTTCTGCCAGGTTCCGGTCGAGAGGTCGTCGACGATGGAGACTTTGTCTCCGCGATTCAAAAAGTATTCCGCCAAATGCGAGCCGATAAAACCGGCTCCCCCGGTGATAAGATAATTCATCCTCCGCGCCCTTTCGCCAACCGTATGCTATGATTTCTCAACGCGTATAAGCCGTCGACAAGATAGCTTAAACGCCACTTCATTGTACCGTCGAAACGGACGTCTGCAAGGGTCGGACCGATAGACAAACAACGTCTATTCTGTCAAAATGGCAGATTCTAACGGTTTCTTACGGTCGTCCGCGCGCTTCGTCTTTTTCTTAGACGACAATTTACCCAAAAGGGCGCGGTAATAATTTCTTTTAGATTTTCTTGGGGATTGGCGCCAGGCTTGCTTCTTGTATTAATAGTCGCGCAGAAGAGCGAGACGAGGCAATTAGAAAAATATCCCGACGTTTGTTAAATATAAGCAGGATTTGAAGAAAAAGCGCGCTGAAAAAGCATAGCTAAAATATATATCGAATAGAGTTAAGGAGAATTACAGTATGGCACAAGGCGAAAAGATTATTGGTATAGACCTAGGAACAACGAACTCAGTCGTAGCGGTGATGGAAGGTAAGGAATCAAAAGTTATTCCGAACCCGGAAGGCTACCGAACGACCCCGAGTATCGTCGCGTTCACCGATTCCGGCGAAAACCTCGTCGGCGAATTGGCAAAACGTCAGGCGGTGATGAACCCGACCAGGACGATCGCGTCGATCAAACGTTTCATGGGGCGTAAACGTAAAGAAGTCAGCTCGGAAGAAACGACGGTTCCATACGCTCTTTCCGGCGCGCCCGACGACTACGTCAAAGTCGCCGTCGACGGGCAGGAATACACCCCGGCGGAAATTTCCGCAAGAACGCTCCGCAAACTTAAGGAGTCTGCCGAAGCGTATCTTGGACACAAAGTCAACAAGGCGGTCATCACGGTCCCCGCATACTTCAACGACGCGCAGCGTCAAGCGACTAAAGACGCCGGTCAAATCGCCGGTCTGGAAGTCATGCGTATCGTGAACGAACCGACCGCGGCCGCGCTCGCTTATGGTCTCGACAAGGATATCAGCCAGAAGATCGTCGTCTTCGACTTCGGCGGCGGCACCTTCGACGTTTCCATCTTGTCCGTTGCGGACGGCGTCTTCGAGGTTGTCAGCACGAACGGCGACACGCACCTCGGCGGCGACGACTTTGACCATGTCCTCATCAACTACATGGCGGACGACTTCAAGGGCAAGTACGGCGTCGACCTTCGAGACGACCCGATGGCGCTCCAACGCCTGCAGGAAGCCGCTGAAAAGGCGAAGTGCGAGCTCAGCTCGCAGCAGTCGACCACGGTCAACCTGCCGTTCATCACGCAAGACGCGACCGGGCCTAAGCACCTGCAGATCAGCATCACGCGAGCGGAATTCGAACGCCGTGTCGACGACCTGATCGAACGGACCAAGAAACCGGTCATGCAGGCGCTCAGCGACGCGAAATTGTCCCCGTCCGACATTGACGAAGTCGTGCTCGTGGGCGGTTCGACCCGTATCCCGAAGGTCCAAGAGACCGTCAAGAAGATTTTCAATAAAGAGCCGCACAAGGGCGTGAACCCAGACGAAGTCGTTGCGGTCGGCGCGGCGATTCAAGCGGGCGTCCTCGCGGGCGACGTGACAGACGTGCTCCTGCTCGACGTTACCCCGTTGTCGCTCGGTATTGAAACGCTCGGCGGCGTCATGACCAAATTGGTCGAAAGAAACACCACGATTCCGACGGAAAAGAAGCAAGTCTTCAGCACCGCCGACGACAACCAGACGGCTGTTACGATCAAGGTCTACCAGGGCGAACGCGAAATCGCTTCCGCCAACCGTCTGCTCGGTCAGTTCAACTTGGAAGAGATTCCGCCGGCGCCGCGCGGCTTGCCGCAGATCGAAGTTACCTTCGATATCGACGTGAACGGTATCCTGAACGTGAAAGCGACCGACCTCGGCACGCAGAAAGAACAGAAGATCCGCATCGAACAATCTTCCGGCTTGACCGAACAAGAAATCGAACGGATGCGTAAAGACGCCGAAGAACACGCCGAAGAAGACAAGAAGCGCCGCGACCTCATCGAAGCGAGGAACCGCGCCGAGTCGATGTGCTTCGAGCTCGAAAAGCTCTTGAAGGAACACGACGACAAGCTGAGCGCCGAAGACAAGTCCGCGCTCAACGCCGCGATCACCAAGACGCGCGAAGCGTGCAAGGGCGAAGACGCCGAGAAGATCAAGTCGGCGTTCTCCGAACTCGAACAAGCGTCCCACGCGATGAGCAAGGCGCTCTACGAGAACGCGCAGCAGGCGCAAGCCGGAGCCGCGGGCGACGCAGGCGCCGCGGGCGCTGCAGGAGCCGCTCCAAGCGAAGACGACGACGCGATCGACGCCGATTTCGAAGTCAAATAATCGTTCGGTAATTCGAACCGATAAATAGCAAAAAGTCCAACGACGCAACTGTGTCGTTGGGCTTTTTTAATTTCTTGACGGGGTCCCCGAACCCTGTTGTCTGATAGAAAAAAATTAGGTATACTGTTCCCGTATGGCGTCGGGCGTTGGCGGCGCCGAATCCTAGAGGACGCGCGGCGCGATGACTTTTACGACCATATCCCTTTTTCTGGCGGGCATAGCCGCGACAATTATCCCCGTTGTCATTCACCTTCTTTCCAAAGGCAAGCCGAAACGCGTCGTCTTTCCGGCGCTCCGATTCGCGCAGGCGAAATTTGTGACGAACCGGCGCAGGTCCGCGCTCAAGAATCTGCTCCTTCTCTGCTTGCGCATGGGCGGGCTCGTCCTGCTCGGCCTGCTCCTAGCGCGTCCCTACTTTGCCCCCAAGGCCGCGCCCAAGACGATCGCCGAAGCGACGCAAGCACAAGGCGAAGAAACGCCGAACGACGCCGACGTCCAAGAGATTGCGACCGAGCCGGAAACGGTCGGCGTCGCGGGCAGAGACGCGCCCATTGCGACTGCGATCGTTATCGATTCGTCGGTCCGGATGGGCAGAGTCCGCGAAAACCAGACGCTGTTCGACCGCGCTCGCGAGACGGCGCGCGCTATACTCGACCAAGCGCCCAAAGGGAGCGAAATCGCGATCCTTGACGGAACCTACGACGGAGACGCCTTTCAGCCGGACCGGTTCGCCGCAAGGGCCCGGCTCGACAAGCTGGAAATCGAGCCGACCGGACGAACGGCGGCGCAGTCGACCCTCGAAGCGGCCGCGCTCCTCGGACGCTCGAAACTTACGAACCGCGAAATCTTCGTGCTGACCGATTCGACCCGAGCCGGATGGGCGCAGCGCGATATCCAGCAGCTGCGCAAACAGCTCGCCCCGGCGGAAGCCAAGCCGGACGCGATCGTCCCGACCCTCTATTTCATCGACTTGGGCGACGAATCCTACCAAAACGCGTCGATTACCGATCTTGCGCTCTCTGCGGAGACCGTCTCGGTCGACGGAGCGCTGCGCGTCGACGTCGACGTCGAACGAATCGCGCCGGAACCGGGGGACGTCGTTCTGGAAATCGTCCTCTTCGACGCCAAAAAATTGCCCGACGATTTGACGGACCCCGCGATCTTCAGCGACGCCGAGCTCGTCCTGAAGCGCGAGACGCAGACGATCTCCTTTGGAGAAGGACGCGCAAAACGCGCGATCAATTTCCAGACGTCCGGGCTTCCGCTGGGCGCCTGCGTCGGAGCCGTCCGGATCATCGGAGGGGACGCGCTCGCCGCGGACGACGCGCGGTGGTTCGCCGTCGACGTCGCCCCGGACTGGCGTCTGCTCGTCGTCGCGCCGGAACCAATCGGAACGAAATCGCTCTTCCTGACGCAAGCGCTCGCCCCGGAAGACCTGCGCCGCACGGGCCGCGCCCCTTTTGAACTCGACGTCGTTCCTTTCACGAGCAAGAGCAAAAGCTCGACGAACCCGGACGCCCCGACCGACTTAGCGTCGGCGTCCCTCGACGAACTCGAGCAGTACCGCGCGATCTTCCTGCTCGACCCGACGCCCCTCGACGCCAAGACGGTCCAGAACCTGACGTCCTTCGTAACCGACGGAGGCGGGCTCGGCGTCTTTCTCGGCAGAAACGCAAACCCTGCCGCCGGGTTCCAGACGCCCGAGCTGGTCAACTTGCTCGGCTGTAAGCCGACGTCGGTCGCTCGCGCGCCGAACTGGGATTGTATGCTGCAGCCGGTCGACTATAACGCGCCCCTGCTTGCGTCCTTTCGACAATTCGAACGGCTCGGCATACCGTGGGACGCGCTCCCGGTCGGACGCTATTGGAAACTTGAAGAGATAAGCGAAACGGCGACGGTCGTCGCGCATTTTGCGCAAATTGGGGTCGACACGGCGCAAAGCGACCCAAACGCAAAGAAAGACCTGGCCCCCGCGCTCGTGGAAAACCAGCTTGGACGCGGCCTGACCGCGACCCTGGCGACCCCGATCTCCGACGCCGCGCAAGACGGCCCGTGGAACGCGCTCACGAGCGGCGACGCCGCGTGGGTCTTTGTCGTCTTTGCCGACAGCGTCGCGCGGCGGCTCGCGTCGAGTTCGTCCTCGATTCTAAACTATACCGCGGGCGAAGTCGCGACCCTGCGCTCGCCCTTAAAAGTCTTTCCGGCGGTCGCGACTGTCATAACCCCTTCCGGCGACCAGATCTCCACCCCTGCCGACGTCGAACGGCGTCAAATCCGGTTCCCCGGCGCCAAACGCTCCGGCGTCTACCGCGTCCGCACCACCCCCAATAAAGACGGCGAGTCGATCGACGCGGCCTTTGCCGTTGCGATAAACGCCAAAGAATTTGAGCTCGCAAGGTACCCGGAAGAAGATTGGACCAAACTCTGGGAAGGCGTCCCCTATAAAATCCTCGATCTCCAAGCGACCGGAAAAGCGCTCGACGACGCAAGGCGCGGAGAAGAAACCGATCCCTACCCCTTCCTGGCCGTCTTGCTCGCGGTCCTCTTCCTCGTCGAGACCGGCGTCGGGAATCGGTTTTATACTTCACAATGCCAGTACGTTATCCTTTTCAAACGTTTGAAAATTTAATGTCATCATCGACATGACGTCGTTCTTATAGTCGGTTTCAAGCTTTGCCAAACAATCGTCGATTGCGGTCTTG
>JAQVHZ010000107.1 GCA_028695965.1 Thermoguttaceae bacterium
GTTTTATAACCTCAGAAGCAACGACATAGAGAAAATAGGATTGGTCCTTTTCTGACAAGGAACGGGCAAAAAAAGTTGACGCGCCGTCCTGAATAAGCCACTCCGGCGTTGAATCATAATCTACATCCGCAAAATCGAAAAAGGCGTCTGCTTTTTGATTTGCTGCCGAGGTCCTATCAATCCAGTCGCTGACACGCTCTTTCCGAACATAGTGCCCGGTGGCCAAAGCCTGAGCTCCAAGTTGATTTGCCACAGACCAAAGCGCTCCAAATTTAATCTTTTGATTGCACAAAACGCATGGATTAGGCGTACGCGCCGCATAATACGCCTCGACAAAATTCTCAACGATAAAAGCAAACTGGGCGTCAACGTCCAAAAGAATTAAATCGACGCCTATAAACTCTGCAAGTTTGATTGCCGAAGCAGCGTCAACCGGCAGATGAAATGGCAGATTATCTGAATCGTATTCAACAGAGTTTAGCTTTCCAGCGCTATCCAAAGAATATATGTCTATGCGTATTTTCCTATCTGTCAAAATATGCCGTGTTTCCTCATAACTCAACGTCTCCTGGTAACGATGCCGCATAAAGAGCCCGCGAACAACGTTCCCACACTCAAGAAGTAACGTTGCCGCAACAGCGCTGTCAACTCCTCCTGAAAGAGCAACGATTATATCAGACATAATAACCTTTGCCTGCTGATAATTCTCAATTCTGTTTGGGAGAGCAAGCAAATCATTGAAGCTTAATCTGCGGAGCTTTTTCAAACCAAGAATCGTTAATATAACGCCCTAATAAATAGAACTTTTGATCGGGGTACCACAAAACAGCCTTTCCGTCAACTTGCGTTGAACTGGTATAAAACGAATTACCACTAGGACGGTTGGCAAATAGCTGAGGTTCGCCGAACCATATGGGCTGTTTGGCTCCAGCTTGATACGTGCCAGCAATCAAAAACAACGGTCCGCGATTTTGCCAAGGATTTTTGTCTGTAAAATCAAACTTGTTGTGGACAAAGGCGTAATAATAACCGCTTGCTGCCTCTGCGCCTTTCCAGTCATAGATGGGGCACGGCGAGACAGGATGGAGAAAAGGCGCGCCGCCGTCTCTGTCAAGTAGAATCTCGGGCTGCGTCCACGTCTCGCCGCCGTCAGAGCTCGTAGACCAACAAGGATAACCAATCCCCGTTCTTAAAAGACTAAAAAGGCGTCCGTCCGGCAACATCACAATGCTTGGTTCTTCGCAATAAACGCCCTTTTGTAAAACGGAATCGTCAGTCATGAACCAGCTGACAATTAAATCTTTCGATTCGGGATCGTCGTCAATGTTTTCAAAGCGAATGAACTCAGTTACCGTCCGATATTTAGAATGAAATTGAGGCGCTGCGTAGCGGGTAACGCCAACCAAATACTTGCCGTCCTTTGCCAAACGCAACGGTTTTTGCCACACCACCCACTCAGGGGGAATTGTTTCGTCGGGTGAATCGTTGGTCGTACGAGGTTGGGGAATAGCCTCTGGTTCCGACCAAGTTTCTCCAAGGTCGTCGCTATAGATTCCCGTCATCAAGCCTGTATGCTGACGATTCGTAGAGACCTTACCATGTTGGTATTGATTGTAAATAATATATATCCGTCCGGATTTTGAAACCATAGCGAATCCCCAGCTCGCAATAGGGACGTCGCTGTCCATCGTTTCTGGTCCGGCTAAAACCTTCGGCTCACTCCACGTTTTTCCTTTGTCAAAACTTCTAAACATTGCGACGTGTTGGTCTAACGCCCCTTCACAAGTCGCTTGACAAGTAGTCGCAAATAAAACGCCGTTGGACCCCTCAAAAACTTGAAAATGATCGTTATAGCAGTCGCCCAATTTTTCAGGTTCGACTTTCGGTATATAGACAATAAAATCTGGGTTCGTTGTCTGCACATCCTTTTCAAAAGTTGGCTTCTGTGCGCGGCGTGCATTTAACGTTGATTCAATTCGTTTAGCGTATTCGTTTTTCCAGTCGTTTAAATCGGAGCTCTGTTGAGCAAAACCCACTGAGACAGTAAGACTGGAAATCAAAAAAAAGAAGAAACTTGTCCGTATAAAAGAACTCATTGAAAGCGCTCCCTATAATAAGAAAATCTTTTCATTCGATACTCCATAAACACAACGGCTGCGACAAAGAACCAGTTATAGGCAACCATCTACACCGTCCAACTGCCTGTTCTCGTCGCCAAATGTTCACGGCGTCTGCGTCCTTTTGTCTTCGCTCTTGCACGTCAGTTCAAAAGCAGAAAACAACAAACCAGCATTATCCTACGTCACTATTTGTAAAATTTCCAGAACATTTTGGTCTGGTAAAATACAAACTGGAAAAACATGGTCCAGGCAAAACACTTGATTCATTTTCATACGATTCGCCCGACGTCGCCCAGTTCTCCGCTTCATCGCTGAGGAAGTTGAGAAGATTCTCTATCCTTTTCCGAAAATGTTCAATTCCGTCTCTATCTAAATTAGGAGGCACAATTATGTCTGAGCTTGGAATACAGCGCGCTCGCGAAAAGGGTCTCGGAACAGCAAAGCGATCCCAACTATTAAATCGGAAAGGACGATCATATCCAACTCCCATAGCCACTATCGGAATTTGTAATTTTGACGCTATATAGACACATCCAGACGCAAGCTTCCTGCGCGGTCCTCTCGGACCATCAGGGGTAATAGTAAGGTGAAAATTTTCACTTTTCCCCTTATGCATCATCTCGCGCAAAGCTTGGACGCCACCTCGATTCGTTGAACCACGAACTCCATCAAAACCTAGCAAATATGCAATTTCTTCTAAGACGTCTGCGTCAGAGTGTTTACTCAGAAGCATTGCCAAATGACAGTGTCTGCGTAAACATATAAAGAACTGGATATACTCGTGCCAAAAAATATAGATACGGCGCCTTCCGTCGTTGGCATATGCCGGATCAATAATCGGATCGCAATATGCAACGCGATAATCAAGAGTAGAATCCAGAACGTGAACGCCAAGAGAAAGAATAGTACCAGCTGCTCGAACCAAGCCCTTACTTGTGATTTTCATTTCAAATTCCCAAGAAAGCTCGCTCCAAAAGCAAACAAACCGCCCGCGAGACGTCATTTGCCGGGCGGATCGTTATCAATTTCTTGATTGCTTTCACTCGATTTTTCAAAGACTAACCGGCAAATCACGACGACGCGCTTTTGCCAACAACAAAATCTTCGACAACTTCATCGACGGAATTCACAAGACCTAAGCCCTTCGGAGCAAAATCGAAATTTTCTTCTGTCAACCCAACTCCGGCGCCAATTTTCCGTCCCGAAGCTTCAAAGCTTTCGGTTTTCAAAAGCCCGCTTTGACCGCTGCTTGTTTCTTCAAAAAACAAAGCGTCGGGATCAAAAGTCGGATCGACATAAGAAGGTTCCCTCGGATCGGTTAATTCGGGGGCGCGTGCTAAAACCTCTTCAAAATCAGCAGAAACAGCTTTTGAAGAACATAATTTTGCATTCTGTACTAAATCTTCTTTGAGCTGATTCTTATACAGAAAATCATAATAGAGGAAAACGCCAAGCCCCGCTATCGCAATAGAAAGAGCAAAGAACAAAGCCGAATCGCCTTTTTTTTTCGTTGATTCTTTCACCACGGGGACTTGTGAATAAGGCGTTGTTTCAACACTGGAATCAATAGGGCGAAATGGGACGGCAAGTTTTTCGTTAGAAGTTGACGATTCATCTACGTCCCCTTTTTGAACGACCTCTTCCGAGGTTGGAGTCGATAGAGTCAAAAAACCGGTAGGATACCATAAATCTTCACGAATTTTAGTCGGTTGCGGCGGACGACTGCGACGCGCTGCGTCAACAGAGGAAAAAGGGACTGATAAATTAGCGTCGACAGAGGAAATAAACATAGCGCTATTGTCCTCAGGAGGTTCCTGCTGAGCCAAACAGGACGCAACGCTATGGGACAAAGCGATTAATAGAAAAATAACGCTCGTTACATTTTTCATCGTCTTACTCGCCCTTATGTCCTAAGAACATAAACTAAAACTTGGCTCATAGACTCTCCTCGATCTAGACGCATTCAACAACCGCGTGCAACTTCGAACAGACTCTCTCTGATCGTCGAGCATTCTTGGTCATTTCAATCGCCCTTTTTCGAGACACGCTAAATCTGCCCAACCCTTTATAGCCAGTATTCAAACGCTAGAACCCGCCATGAACACAGACCAACCCACGTACATATTATAAATAGAACGAGGCGTCATTTCAATGATTAAAATCAAAGAAAACACGAATTTCTTACCTTATGGTCCACACGACTCAAGATAAAAAGCGCTTTTCCCTTACATCAAAAAACGCCTACATAACCCAACTCTCCTTTTAATCGCTTACGACATGAAACATATCGACGTCCCATTCTCACCCTAACGATTTTGACGCCACAAAATCGCAGTATGGATAAAATGTATTACAAGAGCGCTGGAACATAAGCCGGATTATGTACTCTACAAAGAGCGACGGTCATTTATCTTGACAATCTGTTACCAAACTGTTCTTTGCGGTTCACCTGCGTCTTGAAGACGGATAGCCTCCTGTTTGCAAAAGCAACCACGACGCTTTTTAACCTTGCTCCCAACGGGGCTTGCCGTGCCGTTTTAGTTGCCTAAAACGCGGTGAGCTCTTACCTCGCCGTTTCACCCTTACTTCTGAAATAGAAGCGGTTTACTTTCTGTTGCGCTTTCCCTAGTCTTGCGACCGACGGGCGTTACCCGTCGTTGTATCCTTTGGAGTCCGGACTTTCCTCGAAAACATATAAGTCTCCGCGACCGTCCGTCCAACGCTCAAAGTCATTGTAACGTTTCGTCTTTATTTTTCAACAGCGCTAAATAAAATAAGGAACGCGCTATTTCTAGCGCGTTCGACTAAAAGACTGAATCCCATGAGCTGTCAAATCTTGGAGAAAATCCTCCAACAAACTGCCAAGTTTAAATAATCTCTAAACTTACTTATGGAATTCGACCCATTCCTATCCGTTCTCTATCAGTTGCAAGCGGGAGCGCAAGCCGGGATCGCAGGAGCGTTAGGACCGCAAGGGACCGGAGCGCATTCAATCGGACCACGGGGCGCGACAGAACCGCAAGCGAGATCGCCGAAATACGCGGGCTTGAAGAAACCGCAATCGTCGACAGGCGTCGTGGCGCAAGCCAAAGCGCTGAAAGCTCCATGGACAAGCTTGCAAACGCCGTTAATCGGGCGATGAATAGCGTTGTAAAGGCAAGGCTTCAGATAGGGGAACATCGGTCCGCAGCTGCTCGGAATACCGATCGGACCACAAGACACGTCGCAGGAAGCACAAGCGGCGTCAAGCGCGCCTTGAGGCAGATTCGCGGAGACGATAGGACCACGCGAAGCAACGACTATCTTGCAAGGTTCCGGGGTAGGACAAACTGGAACACACGAAGGCGTAATCGTGCAGTAGCTAACGCAGGGACGACAAGCCAACAGAGAACGAAGTCCGCCAAAGAGCTCGCAAGAAGCGCCGGTGCAAGAGGCGCAAGGAGCGCAAGGCGAACTGGTGACGTCAGCGGCGGCACAAGGCGCGCAGTCCTGAGCAAAAGAACTGGCGGTAGCCAACATCGCGGCCAACGCAACACATAACGCAGTCAGACGAATTTTCATTAGGTAAACTCCTTTTAACCTGGACGTCAAACAATCCATTAGGGGAAATATGGAAATCCTCGGACGAAAAGCAGAAGGCATTTTCCGGTGGATCGCCGACAAATTTCGGACGTCAGCAAAAAACAACTCGTACATTCACCAACATCCAGTCTTGCTATTCTTTGTGCTCAAACCAAGAAAACTCTCTTGATTTGAGTTTCACCTTATATCGTATTGTTCTGACTCGACACTTTAACCAATCCTTGCGTTTATCAAACATAGACGCAACTCGTGACTACGTCCTTCGAACATACGATTCCCAAGGCTGTACAATTATCGGCCACTATTAAAGTTCAACTTCATCCATTTTCAAGAAAAAGAGTGACGCACAAATACTATTCACACATTCCCCCGCACTTACTAATATTATTTCTTTATTCTTCCACTCTTCCTCCTTTTAACAGCCAGGAACATTGGCTCTAAAACCTGAATAATATTCGTTGCAAGACATAAATCCGATACATTTTAACAAAACAGCACATTCGTTTTCTAATAAATAATTATTCTCTTCTCTCTTTTCATTTGATTTATAAATTGTGGTTTTCCTCATACGTTTCACCTTAAGAAAAAATCCGGCTCAACAAACGGTCTGTTTTCCAAAAGACGACTCCATTTGTTACAGAAAGCCGCTTTCAATGTACGATTCTTTTTGTAAGCGGCGGTCCAGCGATAGCACACGCTAAAGATCGGATTCTTCGCAAATGTTGCAAATGTAATACTACCTCAACGTATTTTACTAAGTAAACAAGGGCTCCGTAGGGTTCGTCTCTACGAAGTTAAAAGAAATCTCCAACCAACAGCTTCGCTAGGAGGGCGACTGAAAAGGAGTTCAAATTCGGTTTTTTGAAGATGCGAGGAAACGCATTTAAGCAGGAGGCTTGCCAAAAAACCGACCCAGCCGACGACTTAATATGTCGTTTGGTGAAACAATGCCAAAAAACCTCCAATTGTCAGTCGGTTTTTTCGGCGTGCTGCTGTTTTGTAGTTTCTCTGTTGGCGAGGAACCTGAAAGCCGCAATGGTTTTTGGATCCCTGCCTCAACGGCTTTACAAACAGAAACGCCAGCAATATCGACTTTGCCTTCTCTACGCACACTAAGCGCTTCTGAATCACGAGACGTTGTTGTCGAACGCATCGTGCCCTTGAAGACAGGTGATGCGGCGAGTAATTACGACATACGACCTCTCGTTCAAGAAGGCGACTATTTGCTTTCGGAAGGTCGATGGTTAGACGCTAAAAAAAGCTTCGAAAAGGCTTTGCGTCGACAACCAGATAATCAGGCTTTGCGCTCTAAATTTACAGAAGCAAGGAGGCGATATGAAATAGAAATCAGATATCAAGACGCGACCTTCTCCTCATTGACTCAGAAATCGTCGCTCGAAGACCAGCTTGCAATATTCGACGAGGTTTTCCTCGATATTGACACATATCATGTCGACCGGCCTCAATACTCAGAACTATTTGAGTTTGGGGTTGAAGGAATATCAGAAGCTTTGCACGAAGATTCATTCTATCGCTGCAACGATATACCAATAGAACTAAAAGTGCAGACGGAAGAGCTCTTCGATTCACTGAAGCATACAGCAAAGGATTGGACGCTTGAAACCGAAGACGACGTTCGACGTTCCGTCTTGTGGTTGGCAAAACAAATGCGACGCCGCATAGGAATTTCAGAATCAACCATTATTTCAGAGTTCCTTTGCTCTGCAATTTGTTCCCTTGACGCCTATTCGGGGTCGTTGACGCCCGTCCAAGTGGAAGACATTTTTTCTCTCATCGACGGTCGCTTTGTCGGCCTGGGCGTTGAGTTGAAAACGGATCAGCCCACTCGAATAGTTCGTGTTATTCCAAATAGTCCTGCACAAGAAAGCGGCGTCAACATTGGCGATGAACTCGTTCAAATTGACGGTCGTTCGACAGCAAAATTATCGGGAGCGGAAATCGGCGAGTTGTTGCAAGGGCTTGAAGGCGAAAAAGTTGCACTGACACTGCGTTCTTCAAACGGACGCATGCGAAAAATTACCGCTACTCGGCGTCCTATTGAAGCCCCCAGTGTTGAAAACGCCCACGTTCTTGACGCGCCAGGAAATATTGGATACGTGAAAATATCTTGCTTCCAAAAAACGACGTCGGAAGAATTACTGGCTGCTTTAGAATCATTGGAGGCAATGAACGCACAGGGACTTATCATTGACTTGAGACAGAATCCTGGCGGCCTTCTCCAAGAAGCGATCAATGTTTCCGACGTTTTTCTCGACTCGGGCACTATTGTTCAGACACGAGGACGCAATAGTTCACATACGTTTGTCGCTCGCAAAAAGAAGAAAGAGTGTTCTCTGCCACTGATACTAATCGTGGATTCGGGCAGCGCCAGCGCTGCTGAAATTTTTGCTGGAGCAATCCAAGAAAATGGGCGCGGCGTCATTGTTGGAACCCCGAGTTATGGTAAAGGAACTGTCCAAGCAATAGTCCAACTTACCGGTAAAACGCAAAACGCTAAACCAATAGCAGGTTTGCGTCTTACGACCGAAGAGTTCTATTCTCCCAAAGGACGCGCCTACGGCGGCGTTGGGGTCTTACCCAATGTTGAAGTTCCATACATGCTGGACGCCAATTCCGACGTCCCGGTTCGAGCTGGAGCACATCAAGCGTACGCCAACCAATGTGCAGATTCCTCTGACAACGCATTTGAGGTCTCGTTACCGACACTTGAGCTACAAGTTGCAAGTCCAAGAAACGAAGTAGAATCTGATATTTTTCTGCGTTTAGCTGTTTTAGAAGCGAATAGGCAAATCGCACAAAACCGAGAGCGCCCCTTGGATTACAGAAACGACAGATAGAAGTTTCCAAGGTCGTATTAGAGCAGGTTTTAACAGACAAAACCTTGATAGAGGGCAACCTTTATCAAGGTTTTGTCTATTGACGAAGCCTCCAAAACAGGTTACTATCCTATGCTTTTTATAGGCCAACTCTTTTAGATAGCAAACGGTCAACTACGGACACATGACGAACTCATGTGAACTCGTTGCAGTCACTCTGGATTGAGTTTGAGCGGCAATACAGCATTGGGAGAAAAGAATGAAGATCTACGTACGCTACGTCCTTTTCGGTGTGGTTAAAATTTTTACGTTCGCTCTCTTTATCTCTACCTTTCTCCTGCTGTTCCTCCTTGTTGCAGAGACGACCTTCGGGTCAAAAGTTCCGCTTTCCCTTGCCTTTCAACTAATCCCTTATCTCATCCCAGAAATCTTTTCAATGGCTCTGCCAGTAGCCTCCCTTCTTGCTGTCTCTGTTTTTTTTGCTCGAATGCGAAGCAACAACGAATTAATTGCGTTAAAATCCATGGGAATAGCGCCTTGGCGGGTTTTAGTTCCTGTTTGGATTTTTATGACTGGCGTCAGTATATTTGGAATCTGGTGCAATGATCTTTCAATTTCTTGGACAAGAATGCAAATCACACATGTCCTCTTGGAAGGCTTTGAAACGACGCTGTTAAATCAATTACGTACCGAAAAGCGTTTTGTAACTCCAACAGGACAGTATGAAATCAAAGTTTCAGACGTTACAGAAGACGGAGTCTTGCTAAACCCTGAATTCTCCGGGAAAATTGGCGGTATCAACGGAGTAGCAGAATCTGCAAAAATTGAAGTCGATTTTAATGTGGAAAATCCCGTCGTTCATATCCATTTAACCAATGCTGAGGTCGAAGCGACGCCAGGTCAAGGTTTTCTCCAAGCTTCGTATGATTTCCCGATTCCTCTCACAGAAGTCTATCGTTCGAAAAAACGTGTAGATCCCCCTGCAACCAAAGTAAAAGAAGCGTTAGAGAACCTTGAAGCGAAGCACAAAGCTTACCACCGAGCCCTTGCCTCCAACGCCATGTTTGCATTTCTCTGTGGCAATCTAAATGGAACAGCTAACGAAGACTGGAAAAACAGGGCGGAAACTGAAAAACATTTCTTTCGCCAACAATGCAGATATAAACACACAATACCAAGAATCACCGCTGCAGGATTCTCGTGCTTTTTCTTTGTTTGGATTGGAGCGCCAATTGCCATTCTCTGGAAAAAAGCAGACTTCACTTTTGCCTTTTTTGCCTCCTTTTCTATCAGCGTCTTACTCTACTATCCACTGTACACAATTGGCCTACAAGCCGCCAAGACCGGAACTCTGCCTCCGACGGCCACTTGGATGGGCAACGTCGCGCTAGGCATTTTGGGCATATTCCTATTAAAAAAAATCCACTAACACTAATAGAAAAGCGAGAAGACGTTATATGATGGAATTCAGCTCCTCTTTTTGATAATCATAACATAAGCGCCTGGATTCAGTCTAAAACAGTCTACCCACCCGCGTTGCTCATTTTGCTTCAAAGAACAAAACTTCGTTTCAATCAACAAATTCACACTGTCTGAAAAGGCGCGGTTATTTAATTTCGACCAAACGTAAGTCTTAACGCCCCCAAAATACGATTCTTTCAACTACCACGTTCATTTTGAATTAGTAAAACTCTTCCAATATTTCAAACCATCGTTTTGAGGTCTTGCAGAGAACAAAAGCTATTCTAAGTTTCTCGGATTCAGGATGTAGTTTTGAGTAGGCGACGCCAAATTTTCGCATGAGGGTTGTCGCGCGATCTTCGCCATACAAATCCAGGACGGCTTGAAAATGTTTTGTAATAGTCTCCTTTTGTTCTTGCAGCGTTGGGTTCGGGGGAATCGGACGTCCTTCCATAGCGGCTCGAGTCTGAGCAAAAAGCCAAGGATTACCAATAACGCCTCTTGTCAGTGCGACGCCGTCGACGCCAGATTCGCGCCTACGCAGCACAACTGTCACTGCTG